>NZ_JAMTCC010000003.1:0-214541 GCF_025370265.1 Shewanella septentrionalis
GCCATCCAACAGTTTCCGAGCACGCTTGCTATCAAAGGTGAGCGACGCCGCATACGCTCGGGAGAATAATGACCAGTCAGCTTCTTGTGTGACAAGGTTTTCCGGTATGGTGGCCATGACACGGGCAATGTAGGCCGCCCAGCTTTCCAGGGTTTGCGGGTCGTTGATGGACGTGATCATGACCTCTTTCACTTGGGCAAACTCTTCGTGATAGAAAGCCACCATGGCCGTTACTTCTATCAAAGGTAGGATGTCGACCAATCGCTTGCCTATTGCATCAAAGTCGGTGAAGTCATCCTTGAGCACTTTATCATCAATATGGTCAGCGAAAGCCTCGATAAACTTGGTCGGCTTTCCATTGACCCTGAAAGCCTTGGGCAGCACCCTCATGACCGAAAACAGACCATCCGCTGCGGCACCGGCCCCCGAAGGCGTTATGAAAGTCCCCAATATCCCGAGCAAGGAAAATACATGGGTTACTTTATCGTATTTACCTTCTTCGTCGACAAAGTAGTAGGCACTTTGATATGCGAAATCCCTTATGTCACCTACAACAAACAGCCCAGAAATAAAATCACAGGTAAGGCCAACTTTAGAGCTATTGTTTCCCGTGAGTACCCCATCACGGCAATTCAACAGGGCAGCTAAGGAGTAACTGACCCCATGCAAAGCGCCATAAAGTGATGCATGCGCACCGTAATCAAGATAGGCTACTGTTGTTTCGTAATACCCCGATGCCGTTTCTACTCGGATCTTTGCCTGCTCAAGCCTTTGGAGCAACTTACAATCTATTAGTGCAGCTATCAGCTTCTCTCCAGCCGATATTTTATTATCAACTTCCCCAAAATCCGGGAGTTCAATCTCGCATTCAGAAAAGCCCGGTAAATTACTTCCTGCGGCATATGCCGATGGCATGGCATCTAGGAAAACTCTAACTGCAATAGGAAGAGCAACCATACGAATGGTTTCGTCGGCGACCCGCTTTAACAATACATGACGAGACTCACCATGATCATTCCGCTTCGCCTGAGCAATCTGGGGGTTTGGGGCGACAATTTGAAAACGTGCAAATCCATCTGCCGCCACCGATGCTTCGCCACTCGCGCTACCATCGGCCAACATGAGCTTTTTGTCTGCAATAGACCAGTCATAGACTTTGAAGTCCACCATTTGGCCAGAGAAATTGACTCCCAGCTTAAATGCTGGTCCACTTCGTTTTTCGAGTAACTTCCCCTGAAAGCTCTGTTTGTATTCCTTTTTTCCGACTGTTAAAACAAACTCCTGCTCCAGAACATGGGCACCAACTTCATGCCAGTCTCCGGCCGTGATAGGTGCTCTTATTTGATAGTCACCTTGATCGGTAGAAACTGTATAGACAAGACTTTCATCTTCAAAAGCCAACTTTTGCCCGCTGGAATCATAGTCAACCAAGTTACCTTGCAGAGACTCAGCTTTAAAGATCAGGGTAAAACCCAGATTGTCAGGTCTGTGAAGTTCTGGATAATTAAAACTGGAAACGTTCGCCTGGCCGTTAAAATTAAAGCTGGTGGAGTAGGGTTTGGTTGACTGAGCAGAAATAGTGACTCCCGATGCCTGACCGTTACGCTCAGAAACTCTGTCAGTAACCGCCATCCCAGCACTTAGGAACGTAAGCTCATAGTCGAGGATTGGTGCTACGTTTGGTGATAACCAATCTCCCAGCGTCAAGGTTACTGATTCGCCAACTGTACCAGGCACTCGAACTTCTGTAGTGTTGGTATATTGGATTACGGCCCCATTTACCTCGTAGCTGCCCGATGCCGCTGGCGCATTACGCACCAACATTTGATCAAGCACTATTACTTCGTTTTCTTTCTGTAACACTTCATAGTGATGGACAGCTACTGAACCGCCCATCTTGGCATAGAGTGAGCCGTAACCGGAAAAAGCTCCGGTATCGAGGGAGAAACTTGCGGAACCCGCAGCATCCAGAGCAATTTGATTCTTATCCAAACGGCCTCGATGGACTGATAAATCTACAGTTTCGCCGGCTAATGAACCATAAGAGCTGGTTGCAGTCACCACCCCGCTATAGTTTTCGTTGATAAGTGTTGATGTTGGAAAACTAAAAGATAGGTTGATGTTATGAACTGGAATGAAAAGCTCATTCATCGCTTCACCGGCGCTAATTAGCAAGGCGTGAGAGCCTGCATCAGATGCACCCGAGACAATAAGCCTTACCTTGCCATTTTCGGTTGCCAAGTCACCACTAACAAATAGCTTAGGCGCGTCAACAGAAACAGCAGTGCCATCTGACACAAGATTACCGTGCTTATCAGTTATAGTTATATCGAGAGTTACACCACCGATATTACTGATGGCTGTCTTTCCCTCTGTTTTAACTTCAATATGCTCTGGTTTACCCGGTGTAACCTTGAAAATTGCAAAATCTACTGACGATTGCCCACCATCTAAACTTGCACTGACCAGAACTTGGTTTCCAGAAATCGGTGCAATGCTTAAATTGGATGAAAAAATACCGTCTGAGTTTGTTTCTTTTTGCTTCGACAGGGAAGCTGTACCAGATTGGATATGCCAATCCAGGGTGTTTGGTTTATCCTGTCCAGCTGAAAGCAGTGCTGCAAATAAGGTATTTGGCTCTTCAAATGCCCTGTCGGCGGAAATATCAAGAACATCCGCTCCCCTCGCAGGTAATAAAAACAAACTCTCAAACGCGTACTCCCAGAGCACATTGTAGGGATCTGTGTTGTTGTAAAGACTCAGGGTGACAAAGTCTTCCACATCTAGGGAGGCAATATGGTCAAGATTCTCGAAAATCAGCTGATTACCCTCACCCATTGTGGCTTTCAGCTCGGTAGCACCCAGGGCGAATACCAGCTCCTGACCGGCACCGAGGAACTCCAGCGCCTGTTGGTCGCTCTCGATAAGGGTGTAGAGCAGCTTCACAGCACTGTCGTTGGTGCCAATGAGAGGCACTTCTTTGTCGAACAGACTGGAGGTTTGCCCTTCAGACTGACGGCGAATAATGTCTTTTACTTTTAAGTCATAGGAGCTGAACTGCAGTTCAGGGCGATAGGCCCAACGATAGACAGGCTCAGGTTTTTCCAGGCCTTCATCTTTACCTTCGTCTTTCAGCTTGCCGTAGAGGTACTCGTTTTCACGGGTTTTGGCCTCATCGATAAGCGGCACTTTGAAAGGCACATAATGCTTTGGACGTTGCGCCATTGGGCCGGATTCCGCAGCGCCGCTATCGGCGAATGAAGGGTTTTCATGCTTGGGCTTGCCGTTAACCTGCACGTAGAAGTGATCGGCAGCATTGGCCATGTCGGCCAGGCGGATTTGTTGGAGCTGTTTTCCGGGCCGGATGGCAAAGTTTGCCATCTCACCGCCGCTGGCCACCAGCACTCCCGGGCCAGCCACCTTGGCAAGTCGCCCGGTATAGCCATAATCAGATAAACCTTCCGGCAGGGGGCTACCGTCATGATCGTACCATTCAGTAGTGATGGTGAGCATTTCATCATCACCCATGGCGGAGCCTTCGTAGCCTATAAGCTGGGTTTGGGTTTCCGACGAGGCTGATAGCCCCTCTTTGATGGTGAAACGGCGCTCGGCACTTATCTTAAGATTAGGCGGCACCATCTGAATGTTGTTCAGCGCAAACTGCACCATGCCGCCGGAGTAACCCTGAACATAATGGGTTCTCTTGGTACCGATATAACCGGTTTTGCGGTTGATGAGCACCAGTCGCAGTGCTTCTCCTGGCTTGAGGTGGTCTGAATTTCGGGCATGCAAAGCCGGATTCATACTTGCCTGGGATTGGAACTTGTTAAAGCCAGCGTCACCAGTTCCTTTACCATGAAGCGAAAAGGCATTACCTACTGGGCCACGGATCATCATCTGAAACACAAAGGCATCAGCCTCAGTGCCATAGAAGCTACTGTTTACGGGTAGTTCGTTACCATTGAGCCCCTTTCGATGGGTAATCAACATGCCAGTGGATTCACGGAAGACCATGATATCGGTGTCCTTTAGATCCTGGAGAGAGATTTCCCCTACCAGCCCTTGAGGACCAAACTCACCTACGTTGTCCGCCAACCTGATTATATCCGGCTGTGATGCCTCAGGCTCTTCGTCGGTGCAATCGAGCATCAAGGCTTCTTGCCCTCGTGAACTTAAGAACACTCCCTGATATTCTGCGCTTTCAGCATCGGCTTTACAGACGAACTTACCTTCTTTGAGGCCACCCAAGAACACCTTGTCGAATATATGGTCACCATCAAAGTCTACATTATCCATGGCGATGGGTTTGAGATCTGGCTGTTTATAGACATAACTGGTCTTAGCACCAATTGGAGCCAATTTAGCAACCCCACTGATAAAGCCTGTATCTACATAGAAATTGGTTGGGTAAATTGGTGTAGAACTTGCTGCTTCGATACCCATGATAGTTATTTTGGTCATTGCAGAAACCAAATCAATGGGTTGAATCGCTTCAGAAATTCCTGAACAAAAGTCCGAACCTGGATAAATTTGTGCATCCATCAATGGACGTACACCATTCGCAGTAAACCCAGCATAACGGTACGTCATGATGATAGGCACGTTGTCATAAAAGAAGCTGAAACCCGGACAAGGCACTATATTGTAGGAAGCTGTAAATTTCCCCTCTTTGTCTGAAAAAGTTGCCCCGTCTATCCAAGCTTCGATCTCTGCGCCAGAAAATGGCGCATAGGCCTTGTAATCACGGAGATTTTCAAAAATCGGTGGTTGGTTTCCTTTGCCATCGGGGCCATCGAAAAACGCCGACTCAAACGCAATATTATTATCCGATGCATATATCAAACTGCCTTCGGCATCAAATAGTACTGAGCTTGCACTACTCGATAACACAGGAGGAACATTGAGATTAAAGCGACTTAATAGTAAGACATGGCTGTCAAAGGCATCCTTTACTGCCTCTGTAGATTTGACAACCACAGACTTATATACCGGCGATAGGTTAATCTTTTTGATCGGCTCGCCGAATCGTGACTTGAATTCACCAGCATTATAAGCCTCACGAGACAGAATGAGCAGCTTGTTGTTATGCTCAGTTTTTAACTCTTCTATCAACGTCATAGTGGCCCTGACCTGCTCAGCCGACATAACAAAGGCACCCTGGGCCGACGATAGTGGCTGCGCCCAACCACCAACTCGAGCACCTGTATCGTCGTACTCTACATAGGTGGGAAAACCGCTGTCATCAAGCACCATACCTCGCGCCAACACATGACCATATTTAACCCTATAAATATCCCAAGCTCCCCCACACCAAGCGGTGTGGGGACTGAATATCCCCAACAACAATACCATCAGGGTCACTAATGTGACTAAAGACCTCGTTGATACTTGTTTAACCCAATCCATGTTTCAATTCCCTAGGGCCTGATGCTTGCCTTGAGCTGCATAAGTGACAGCTCTCCATTAGCGTAATCGGCCAATACTTGCTGCTTGTTTTCTGCAGTTGTTGCAAAACCTATGTAATCAAGGTTTTCAAGCGCGGTAAAGCTGCGTGAGCGGATCCAAATACCATCACGCTGGCCAACACCTACAACATCCAATTCATTGGTACCTGCGCGACGGCCAACCAGTACCAAGTAACTTTTATCTGGGGGCAAATAGTGATAACTGCCCAGCAGGCTCGGAGCTTTAATGGCAATATCCACATGCCCAGACACAGCAATACCCTGTGGCTGTGACGAGTACACGAATAGAGCAGGAGCGATTTCCGAAACCTTCATTCCAATCTGGGTGACTTCCTGCAGCACAAACTGAGCACTCTCGTCTGCAGTCTGAGCGGCAAATTTGACGTTGGCGTTTGCAAAAGACAATGCCAGTTCCCCATTGGCATAATAGGTATTACCTTGGCCAGAACGCACTGGCACAAAAGGAACTTCGCGGTTGATAATAGGCAACAGAAAAACCCTGAGCTTATTACGCTCGCCAGCAACAATGTTGACCTGATGTATAAGGTTACCGAACTGTGGATTCTCTCTTCCTGGATTGATTTCCATGGTGTAGTCACCAGATGGAATAGTAAAAGCACCAGACTCGAGATAGCCAAAACTGAAGGTGCTATCCTGATCTGTTACTTCGTCCCTTGCCAGTTCCTTAATTCGGACCCTGATGCCCGGAATACTCTGATACAAGGTGTCTTTAACGTGGCCATCAATGAGTGTCGGTAGAGGTCTGACATTAAAGCTGAATCTGTGGATTTCCAACTCACCCAGACTGATGCTGACCCGTATATTCGCCCCATAACCAAAATCTCTTTCGGGGTAGAAGGCATAGCTGTGGTCACCTGGCAACGAGGCGATATTGCCGGGCACAACTTCATTGATACGGTTGACCTTAGCTTTGGCTTCCCCTGCAATCCCAAGCAAGCTGCTGCCTTGCTCACTAGACTCAAGATAGGTTTCACCGTGCAATGTTTCGGTTACCTTCACTTTTAACTGCCCGCGATCTACGGGACGATTAAAATAGAAGGCGATAAACTGATTCTGATCCACGTTTATCTGCCCCAATTCAGGGGTAGTCTTTATAATTTGAGTGGGCACGTCTTCCATGCGAACAATACTGAACTTTTGCTCGGAGGTTGCCAGCAGTTGACCATTGGCAGCAATCACCTGCAATTCAACTTTATGCAGGCCCGTGTTGGCTGTCATTTGCAGCACTTCATTAACTAAGCCATTTTGCACTAGCAGGTTTTGGAAGGGACCGCTATCTATCCGAGCTTGAGCGAAGGCGCCAGCTGGCAAGGGAGACAGTTCAGCAACTAACTGTAAATTGAAGTCTGACTCTTTGAGTACAAACTCTCGCTGTGCAGAGGGAGCAATGATTTCTGCCGTTACCGCTGCAGTGCTCTTGAGCAGGTATTCCTGCTGTAAACCATTACCTGCAGCATCTTTGGCCATGAAAACCAATTTGAAGACCTCGTCCCTTACAAGCGAAAGCGGGGTGGTAAACAAATATTGATTATTTGCATTACCCGGCTGGAGCGCCAGCGGTTTTCCATTGAGCGTCAAGGTGACAGCCTGCTCATCGCTGACCACTCCTTCGAGGTGCAGATATGACGACGGAACCTCATTAATATAAGGTGCCTGTTTCCATCCACTGAAAAGAGCGAGAGTCGGTGCAACAGTATCGAAATTAAACGATAGTACCTCGATATCAGTACCAGTGCTGTTGCTAGCCTGAATCCTCCACTGTGCCTGCTCACGCTTAGCGCTGTAACTGAACAGATATAGCCCTGATTGCTGCAAATAAGCCTGCACAGCTACGCCGTTGACTGAGATATTGGGCATCTCTGCAGAATGAACCACACCGCGCAGAATGAAGCTGTCGCTGTTAATCCAACTGCCGTTGAGTGGCTCGCTGATTTGGATTTCAGGTGCCGTAAGGCTACTGGGTTCGATGTATACCAGGGTTAAGTTACGCCTTACCACACCCTGGTTAGTTTGCACGACGAAGGAAAGCTCATTGTTCCCAAGCGCCAGACTGATAGACGGCCATTGGACCTGGTATTCGCCATTCTTCACGAATGACAGCGTGCCCGGAATCCCATTTACATATGCCCGAAGAGAGTCCTTCGCCAATTCGGTTTTGATAAGCGCCCTTAGTGCAACATCAGGTGAGTTGACCACCTGTCCTTGGGTATGACTGACGATACTAAGCTCAGGAAGCGATTCACCAGCACGCTCAACAACCACTATGACCGTTCCAGAATTACCATGTTTATCAACTGCTTTTATCTGGAATGTATTATTCCCCCACAGCAACGGCAGCTCACCGCTGAATTTGCCGTCAGCAGAAAACAAGAGGCCAAATTCGGTGCCTACAAAGCGGTCACTGGTCGCCGCAAGGCTTTCCAATTCGGTTGCGGCCAAGATACTGCCAGTCACAAAGTAGCGAGATGACTGAACGGTTGCCTGAGTCACATCCGGCACAACCACGACTTCCCCACTTCCCATATTAAACAGCAGCAACACATCCTGTGCGCCGTACTGAGTGCGCTCACCAACGGGTGCACTGAGCTTCACCTGCCAAACCTTATGCACTCTATCGACCGGCAGTTGCAAGCTGAATTCGCTGACAACGGTTTGCGAGAGAAATAGATTGCCTGAACTGAACTCAAGAGTCACTGGTCCCAGCGCTTCAGTCAGCGTGCCCGTCACTCTGACTGACTCACCGGAAGCCTTGACTCTTCTAACCCAGCGGTAGCTGTTACCTTCTGCTGCAGTAGCGTTAGTAAACGCTATCTGGATCCGAGGGAGCAGTGTCAGTGCCTGACTTTGGGTGTAATCACTGTCCAGTATCAAGTTTTCACCGTTAAGTGGATTGGTAACTGCCAATCTGGTTTTCGCCCTATATAGATACTCTTTTGCGGCATGAACCTGTTGGTCCAAAAACGAATTCAAATCGCTGCTGACAACAGCCAGCTCTCTCCAATCGGCGCCAGCTTGTTTACGCTCCAATACAACTGAGGCTGCTACCAACGAATTGTTCCACTTAATCTCAACACCCGGTTGAACTTCGGTTGCAGTGAGTCCAGTCAGCGGTGAGTTATTGTAAGCAACAAAATATGCCTGTACCGGAGAAGTGCCTATTTCCCGGCCGGTGCTATCAATAAGAGACAAGCGGTATCTTAAAACCTGAAAGTTACCAGGGTCTTGGTCACGCACCGATTGAACACTGGCAGCGAGCGTTCGCCATTTAATGAAACTGTTGTTACCACTGGCACGCCAAATGACCAATTGTTGTAAACGCTCATGACTGGGCAATTTCCAGCTTAAATCCAGATGTGGTAGTGCAGGACTGACGACCAGACTGGCAGCCAGCTCCAAGCGCCAACGGTTTGGGTCATCCGGAAAGTCATCTTCATCATTGAGATAGCCATCGCCATCCCGGTCGGGATCGCTGTTATCCCCGATACCATCGCCATCGAGGTCGCTCCACTCGTTGGGATTAGTTGGAAACACATCGTCCTCGTTCGCGACACCATCACCATCTTTATCCGGGTCACTGTTGTCACCAATACCATCTCCATCAAAATCACTCCACTCATTGGGATCATTGGGGAAGGCATCGATATTGTCAGGGTAACCATCACCATCGGTATCTATTGCATTCGGATCCTTTGTCCAGCGGGCAGGATCATCCGGATAAGCATCCTGTTCGTTGGCTACGCCATCACCGTCACGGTCCGGGTCGCTATTGTCCCCGATACCGTCACGATCAAGGTCACGCCACTCGTTGGGGTCCAGCGGAAAGGCGTCCTTTTCGTTGACCACGCCATCTCCATCGATATCCGGATCGGCATTGTCGCCAATACCATCACCATCGGTGTCACGCCATTCTGCAGGATCCCGCGGAAAGCGGTCTTGTTCGTTCGGAAATCCATCACCATCGATATCATCGTCACTGTTATCACCGATGCCATCACCATCGAGATCAGCCCACTCCGTCGGGTCTTGGGGAAACGAGTCATCTGGGTCCGGCACACCATCACCATCGTAATCTGCCAGGGGAACATCGGAGGGCGTAAAAAAGCTAAAATGGAATACTCCAGCCGCTCGCTTACCCGGGGCCGCAATTTCCATGCGGCTGAAATCTGTAGTGGACGCTGCCAACCAACGCAAAGAGTAATAACCCGCATTTAGACGGATACTAACAACCCTCTTTTCACCAACAGCAACCATTTGCTGTGCAGAAAATAGATGCTCGCCAACCGCCATCAGCGCCACCGTTTCAGGGACGTAAAAGCTATAAACGCCATCTTTTTCCGCTTTGAAGAATGTGGCGAGGTATAACCACGGAGAAGAAGGGTCCTGTGACAGAGTTTCTGCCAGATGGCTGAGTAACCCTGCTCTAACCGGCATCTCTGATTCGGCAACATCAAGTGCGACTGATGAGCGAAAACTCTTATAAATAGCACCTTGCTGCCAGTTGCCCTGCTTGTCGGTACCCTGGGCAGTGAGCAGTTGTTCAGTTTTCGAGGTGACAACCTCGGCACCCAACGGCACAAATTTTACTGAAGTCGAGTTTGCTTCATTATGAACAGCCCACTCCAGATTAACGAAGTCTCTATCATCTCTATGGGTCAGCAAGACGGTGACGGGATAGTGACCAGCTTCAAGCCAGTAGCTGCGAATCATGCTGTCGGCAAAAACAGGAGAGGATGAATGTATTTGAGTACCGGCTATTGTTAGCGTTGCCAGCAGTTCATTGGCGAGCCTGAAACTGTAGAGTCCCGAGTTATCTATCCGAATACTACCACTATATAGAGACATCGCTTGCTGGTCCCGATTACGCTCAGTGGGAGTTTGCACATATGCGACATTGGTATATTCAATGGAACGAATGTTGTTTAACAACTCAGAAGAAAGCTGGGGCCCTTCAAAAAAGTTGTAAGAAAATCCAGGACTTAATGGTTCTAATAGTGGTTCAGAAGCGGGAAGGGTTTCGACCTGTGATTTGGGAATAAACAGCTCACCAAGTGAAAGTTCTGTGCGAATTCCATCAATGTTGCTCATCCACAGTTGGGGCTGAATATCTTGGGTGCTAGGTTTCAATATCAGTGTAATTTTGTGGAATCCGGAGGACAAATACAGCAAATCAGTTTCAGTAATTAAAGTGTCATTTATGAATAGTTCCCCATCACCTTTCATATTTAAATCAAATGTATACTGGCCTTTATCTTGGATGTGGAGATAAGCATCAAACGTATACTGACCACTTTTTTGCAATCCAGGACCAAACAAGGACAATCGGTATAACGTCCCCTGCTGCGGCACTGATACGTCATCAGGAAAGTAGCGAAATGAAACAGCTCTGACAGGCTGTTCAAGCTCAGTGGCCTGTTGATATTCGGGCTCAGAGATCGGAGGTGTCCAGTCAGAACAACTAGCCAGAAACAGCAAACAGAAGGCAATCCCCCCTCTGAGTCCAAAATTAATCCAGGGCATAGCGCTCTATCTCCCTATTGCGCTTTAACAACTCAGCTTCCTTTTGAATCGCCTTTTTCAGTTGTATTGGAGCCAAAGATTTCCGAATGTCCGCCCGAACTTCATCCAAAGTTTTTGGTTCGATGATAACTTCGTCGGTCACTCTGATACGTACCATTGAGCCATTGATCAGATGTGTATCGGAAACCTTCCCCTTGGTAAGAGGAGACAGTACTTGCCGATACTCATCACTCAACCCTTGTTCGGCCGAGTTACCTGAAATAATTAACAGTTTACCTTGATCATTTTGGGCAAGAGCCCGCCAATCACTATGAGGCGTAAAAGCCTGTAATCTGAGACTCATCGCGTGATCAACCACTTCACTGCCTACGCTGGGAGCTCGAACCAAATCAAACACTTTATAGTTAACCTGACCGTATTTTTGGGGGTGTTTACGGTAGTAATCCGCCACCATTTCGTCTGATACAGGCTCAGCGACAACATTTTGTTGAATATAAGCTTTAGTGAGCAACTCTTCACGGTAGCTTTGTATCTTAAGCTCAAGCTCGCTCAAAGCTTCTGGCGACATGTCTTTTTCGTATGCTTGTGCCATCAGCTTACGCAAGATGATACTGTCCAGCACCTTATCTTTTACCTCTGCCGATGCTAAAAATATCCCCGAATCCCCTAGAGTTTGCTGCATCGCCAACTCTAATTCCGAGGCACTGATGCCCTCTCCATCAATACGTGCAACCCAATTATCAGCCAGTTCGGCATCTACAGACTTTACAGGTTCAGGCTGATTACAACCCGCCAACAGGGTTAAGGTAATACAAAGCAGGACGACTCTTGTAATCATGATTTTGTGACTTCCACAGTTTCACGAAGACGCTTGAGTTCAGCCTCTTTTGCCATAGCTCTGAGAATGCGTCTGATATCTCCATTCACTTTTTCAAAGGGGATCTTGGCAGTAGAAGGTGCTTGCTCCAATAAAATGATGTGGTAGCCAAAAGACGTCAGCACTGGAGATGAGAATTGCCCTTGCTGCAACTCGGAAAAAACTGTTTGGGAAAATTCGGGTGAAATTGTACCTTTGGTCATCCAACCAAGCTGCCCACCCTTAGCCGCCGATACCTTATCATTTGAATAAGTAACTGCCACATCTGCGAAGTTCTCACCCGCTTTTAGCCGGCTGTATGCTTCCAGTGCTTTACTAAATATAACCTGCCTTTCTTGTTCACTGATATTAGGTTCAACACGCAAAAGTATATGCGAAACTTTCGCTTTGGTTTCCTCATATTTACTTTGATTTTCGGCATAATAATTACGGACTGCCGTATCATTTACAGCCTGATCCAAATAGGTTAATAAATACTTATTAAGTAACAAATCTTTTTTCAGTTCGAATAATTCTGCTTCGAAAGCCTGTTCATTAAAGCTATCCTGCTTTTGAATAGCCTTCATTAAAACTAGATTATCTAGATAAATCTGTTGCCCCTTAGCCTTCATATCAGGGTTGAGTTTATTGATATTTTTGTAATCGAGGTACGAATCCAAAGCGACTGATAATACGGGTTCTCCGTCAATTTTGGCTATATATTCAGGACTATCGCTACAAGCGGATATATACATTGCAGATAAAATACTAAGCGAAACAAATACGATTTTTTTCATTGGACCGACTTCCCTATTAATCTCAAAAACGAGCGAATTCTATCTTTTTACTAATTCACTGTCCAAGTAACTTGCGCACCAGAAGCATTCAAAAATTCGATTAGCTCAGGATTAGCATTACCAAGCGATATGCTAATTGTTGCATCTATCTCAGATTCATCGACGTGCTCAACTTCAACCCTGTCCTGACCAAAATTAACTTGTGCAAAGTTATTAAGTTTTAATGCTCTTAGTAAATGTATTCCTTGGAATCTGCGGCCTGCAAAATCGGAAATATCAGAGCCTGTCTCAACAATTAGGCTATCACTGCCATTAGCAACAATTTTAACTTCCGCATTGGAATCATCGTCGATATCCAAGTCGACCCAATTTCCAACCAAACTCTTTTGTGTCTGCTCGGTGGAATCATTCCAAATGGACTGAGCCCCCAAGTTGCCACAACTGCCATCTATGGTCACTCGCCACAAACCCGTTCCAGCAGGTTCAACGCAACCAATAACTCCCAAACCGACTTCGCGAATATAGGTCGATGCACTGGGATAATTTGGGTAAGGGTTGTCGATAATGAGCTTTCTATGTTGCCCAGCCCTGTCAGATATAAATACGGTACCAGCACCGGCATTATAACGCTGGTTATAACCTGTTGCCCCAGGAGAGTATGCCGTTAGATAGCCATTGAAGGCGCTGGTGTCATCAATTGCAAAAACAATTCTGCCTGGTGCACCTTTGTCATAGCTCGTACTACCACCTTCTACGGTGACCCGACCTTCACCAGAAATGGAGTCAGCCTCAATGCGAATGCTGCCACCAGCAGTCTCCCAGTAACTATTTCCAAATCCTCTAGCTTCAATATTACCATCCAGAATCACTATCTTTGCGAAGAGATGCAGTACCCCTGCTCCTCGATAGCTGCCGTTCCCAAGTCCAGCGGTGTCTGCATGACGGTAGTTACCCAACTCACATCCAGCAACCGAACTCGTCGAGTGTCCACCATGGCAGCTATTACTATCAAACAAGGTACTCAATGCATAGCCAGTTTGATTCACTGAGATAGTGGCGTTTTGCGCAAGGGTCACTTGATTTACAACCTTCAGAGTCAACTTACCAAATTCCAACTGGCTATCCATATCGGTGATAAACCTACTGCTTTGACCCAATATAAGGTCATTACCTATATGAATAAGACCCGGCTTAACTCTGGACTCTTTATTGTCAGCTACCTGCCAAGTACCTCCGATAGATAACTCACGCGCATGCAAAGTAGCATTGCTGTTTTGAAACATTGCACCAACAATAGCAATCTTATTTGATATCAAATTCAAATAAGAATTGTTTGCCTGAGTTACTGACCCTTCTATCCTGATGGCGTCAGCCGTAGCACTAAACGATGCTCCTGACAATAGTTGAAGATTACCCCGCACTGTTAAAGTCTTCATTCTACCAAGTGAAAAGTCTGCGACTGCTGACTCTTTTAAAAGCAAATTACCAATAATTTCTACTTCAGCGCCATCGAACTGCCCGTGCCACTTAGCAAGATTTGCCAGGCTGACATCACCATAAATAGTGACCCTTCCCATAGACTGATTATTCAGAATAGCTCTGCTGCCAATATTCAATGCTCCGTTGATATCGATGATATTGGCGGCAACATTGAGCTGTACTGAATTGGGGATATTTAGTGCCGAATCATATTTTTTTTCAGGCATGTACAGTGTCACACCCCGGATTTGTAACCAAGATACTATCGATGGTTCCAGCTCACCAGCAAACAGGGTCACATTAGAGCCTACTGTCGAACCTGCGGTATTCAACACTCTCAGACGATCGACACCTATATCAAGTCTGGCTCCAGCACCGAGCAAAATTGTGTCAAACACGTGAACACCAATCAAACGACCGTGCTCAAAGGTCTTTATAGACTGAGAGCTTTCGACCACTAACCAGTCCTCACCGTGGTCTAGAATCTGCAAGCTCTGCAAACTCTGCGCATCTTTTTCCAGATCGATAAATTCGCCTGTGATGCTCATGCTTTGACCACTTAGCCAAGTTGCGCCATTGACCCAAATCTTCCAGCGGTTGTTTGCCATGGCCTCAATGGTGGTGATCTGACGATCACCTATTCCTGGCAGCTTAGTTCGTTGACTACTGCAGGGCAGTTGACAATTGCTGCCAGCACCTATTTCCAAGCGGCCATATGAGGCATTTTGGGTGGAAATATAACTGGTCCCCATAGCTGCAAAATACTGACTGCCTGTACTCTGATAAACATCTTTAACTGAGGTAGTGGTCAACTTACCAGTAAAACTATTGGCCTCCGCATCTATTGCAATTCGCCCAGCCCCGCCCAGTAGCACGTTGTTGTTCAGTGCCTGTGAGGCAGGCGCAGCAGATATTTCTCCGGCACCAGAGAACGCTTGAGTTTCAATCCAGACAGAGCCCGATGCTGGCAACATGAGGTAATCTGAATCTGGGTTACTGATACTTGGGGAGACATTAATTGTTCCATCCAACTGCACGCTACCTGCCTTGATGTAGATGGCACCACCAGAAGAGTTTCGATTGAGTGAATTTGTCATCACCGATCCACCGCCGGCGCTGATGGGGTGTTTGTAATCACCGAACACCTGACTACTGCTACTCAGGTTGGCTCTTGGCTGTGTAGCATGTACACCGTAACCCGTGGTATCAGCCCCCTCGGTATAGTTGAGGCTATTGTTACCAACATAGATTTTATTCAGATTACCACTCAGGTTTAGGGCGCCATCAACGATAATCCTCGACGTTAATGTGCCCAGACTGTCCGTGTTATATTCGTAGGGCCCCTGCAAGGACAATGTTGATTGGATCTCCGCATCGCCAAATACTCGGATTTCACCACCAGCTAGCATGTCTACACTATTTTTCACCCAAAAATCACCTTGGATAATGATATCTGTAGCAGAATAGACTGAGGCAATCCAATCCATCGTCAATCCAGAGTTAAAACTCACTTTATTGCCATAAATTTTGGCTTCATTTAAGGTTACCTCTTGGGTGAATTGAATGGACGCCGCTTCAATTCGTTTATCTTCTAGCAGTGTATGATCAACGACCAGATCACCTTTTATGTGCAATCCAGAATGTTCAGGTTCCAGCAATTGGCTTATCAACGTCTGAGGCAGAATGTAAGCCCAAACCTCAGCTTCGATGAGTCGTACCTCTTCAGCTTCAAATAAATCATCGCCAAAGAACGCACCACCAGAAATATCGGCTCGAGTAAAGCTATGTATCCCCTGTATCCAAGGCGAAGAAATAACAGACAGATCATTAGTACTTGTAACCTTCAGACTATCGGCGTCGTTGGCGATTACTCGAACCTGGATCTTGTCACCAAATTCACTGTAAACCAGAGCGTTGTAACCTTTAAGATTAGCGCGATTAGCCCAGGTTCCTTGTTCAGCAATAAGCAACCATTCTCCATTCCCCAGATCAACAACGGATTGAAGCGGCTGGTTGCCCAAATCCAGAATTTGAACTGTACTTTCAGAAGGCTGTGACACGAAGCGATGACTCTCACGTCTGACATCGGACACTCTTTGCAGTTGTTCCTGCTCTGCTTCAATATTAAACGCTGTCAAGCTTGCTACACTGTCATCAGCAGATCGTATTGGTGCCGCCATAGGTCCTCCAATAGGTCCGCCTTCTCCTCCAGTTGAAGAGCCACCAATCATCAGGTAATCAATGCCAGATTCAATGTTATTCACATAGAAGGTACCAGGACCATATACCCTGCTTCCAAGAGAAATCATGGTTGCTAATTCAGCGCCTTGCTCGGGAGATCGAGACATTGGAGCGACAGAAGGTAGTGGATAACCTTCATCTCCGCCTCCGCCTTCACCCAACACCTCTAGCTGTGCTGCATAAACAGCAACCCGACCAGAACTATTACCTTTTGCCCTAACAAACTCCGGCACATGTAAGAGTCTGATGCTGTCCGCCTCAACTAATGCACTGCCTGACGCTGATGGGTAGTCATTGGTATCTATAACCCAATTCCCCCCAATATTAAGCCAGGTGTACTCATCTTCAGGCAATTCAACCTCAATACGGTTAGCGTTGATATGGATAATTCCACCGCCTTCAGACCTATCTCCGCCCGCCCCTGCTTCAGTTGGCAACAAGTAGTTGCCATAGGGACAATCGCTCCTTATTGACTTTGCATGACTACCAAGACATTCACCCAATTTAAATCCACGACCATAGCCTTCGGGATAACCGGCAATTTCTGCACTGACGGTGGCGGTTGAACGATACAGCTGGCCAATCTGAAGTTGCAATGGGTATAACTGATTATTCTCGATATCTGCTTTCTGTGCGAACAGAGGAGCATTCTGGGTCAGATCTCCAGTAATTTTCCATGGTTCTAACAAGGCTAGTGTCAATCCTAATCCTTCGACACGGGCATCCCCAAAGCTGTTAACAGCCTGAGCCTCAAGAGTGCTTTCACCCGAAATAAGAGTATCACCAGCAACACTCAGCGATTGTTGCGGCAACAGGAGTTGGGTATGACCAAGAGTCAAGTTGGTACCGACTGATACTTGTGAGTCAGTGATAACCTTTACCTTAGTCTGCGGCAACTGCCCCGACGCAGACAAAGTGACATCTATGCCCTGTTCATCGACACCTTCATATTGCTTGATAAGCACATGGTAAGTTCCTGCCTCTGGATCAGTGATAAAACACCCGTTATCTGCATAATGGCATATATTGCCCGAGCCATAGATGTCCGGGGGCGTACTTTTCGCGACATATAAGCCTGGAGTATCTGTTCCTGGGTGCAACACATAAGAAACCTTGAACTCGTCTACCCCCTCGGGTATCTCAAACTCAAATCGAATACCAGCTTCTAATCCAGCAGGCAGCATCTGATCCTTATATTCAACCTCTTTGGCATAGACATATTCAGAGTTACCTATACGCATATCACCATCGATGGTCAATTCCGCTACAGTCAGTTGCAGCGTGGCACCAGGTTCAACAATCAAGTCATGACTAACAGACAGCGAGCCTTCAACAAAGACGGTGACATCTCCACGTACAGTAACGCTGTTGGCAAAGGCATCACCATAGAGTTCAACTGTCTCGTTTTCCCAAACTACGTCGCCAAGATCAATCGACTCTGATACAGTCAGTTCCGCAGAATCTGAATAAGCACCATAACTAACCTTCAGGGTCGTTTTACCTACTGATAAAGGAGTAAATCCCTGGAAGGAAGGAGCTGCAACCGAATGGTCTTCACTAGAAAACACAAGGTCAAAGTAACCTGGGTCAGAAACATCTACCAGATAGTTACGACTATTTAGGCTCACCAGCCCCTGAACTTTAAGTAATACATCACCAATCTGACTACCTAGATTGTACTTAACAACCTTGGGTGTAACCTGAATACCCTTAATTAATGCTGGATCAACGGCTCGACTATTCGAATCGAGAGGGTCTGCACCAGAGGCCAGCTCAACTGCATCACTGATGCCATCACCATCTGTATCTTCCTTGATGAGACTGGTCCCCAGTTCATATTCAAGTCCATCTGCCAAACCATCACCATCTGAATCTGCAGATTGCAGACTAGAACCCAAACTCAGCTCAAGAACATTGGATACACCATCTTTATCGTAGTCTTCCTGACCATCAGGCACTCCATTGCTATCAGAGTCTCTCTGAGTGGGGGCCAAACCCAACTCATGTTCAACAATATTTGGCAGGCCATCCCCATCATAATCCCCATTTTTAGACAATAGAGGCAAGTCAATGCTGTTTGCGGACGGAACATCTAGTACAAACCATGCACCAACCTCTTCATCTGGCTGGGGCGGCAAATAGATTTTCTTAGCAACTTTAATATCCAATTTCACCAGTTTGCCGTCATCAACTGGATCAACCGCTCCGACGACTACATACCGATCTGTCAAAGAAAAGTCCTGACTCTGTTCATCAAGCCAAATTTTACTGGAACTGATTTGGTTGATATCAAAGCCTTGGCCGATGTCCAGATCCAATTGCATCCGGTGATTCTCGAGCAGATATGGCTTTGTTTGTACGGCAAAGGCAAATGCAGCACTTCGGAAATCCAGCACTTGTGGCAACAGGGAGTCATTGACGGCAACACCAACCATGTCAGAGCTATTGGTAGATACACGATATGGTGCATACAAAGGGGTAGCTTGAGCTGGCGTAAATACCAATTTTGAACCATTATCTAGCTCCCAATAACCAACAACCTCTACACCATCAGGTGTCATAATCTGTGGATATCGTCCGGCATTTCCATACGTTACGGGCTCCGACATTTCAAACACTATCGGTGTAATAAGCGAGTTATGAGCGGTCTCGGTCCATATCGCTGAAATGGCTGGCAATCGTTTGGCAAAATGTAAATCAATCGCCGCATAGGTATCGATAGCCCAGTCACCTCCAACACCGGAAATTGACAAAGTTATGTTCTCAATTGACTCGTCTGAAACCAACACCTCACCCCAACCAGCGTCGAGGGTGATGACATCTGTATTAAGTGAAGCTTCACCATCCACACTCAAGAAAACCCTGATGTTGGCATCCTGACTTTCTCCTGAAGCAGACTTTATCCGGCTGGTTGGATTACCAAACTTATCGGATACTGCGATTCTGACCGCAGCAGTCTCATCCTGTTCGAGCACAGTTGCACGACCAAGCCTATGGTTAGTCATCCGAGCAACTGACAAGTCAATCTTAGCTGCATCGCCTGCCAACACTATGACCGGAATTAGCTCTGCAGGCCAATACGCATCCCTCGCTTGACGCTGGTACATGAGGCGATAAAGCCCGTCAGTAACTTCAGCTACGTTGAGTCCGTAGGCACCAGATATCTGCGGCGCTGATAGCTGAACCATGGCCTTACCCGCACGCAGCGTGACCGCGGCCGCTTCACCAATATATTGGCCCTGCTCGTCAAATCGGCGGCTGACCTGAATATTGTCGGCAAAGGCAAAGTGGAAATCAGGATTACCTGCAAGCAAGGTAATATCTGTCTCCGATGCATTAAACACTGGATTCAGAGCATCGTCGGTCAAAGCTAGGGCCATTGAGAGTGGCTCTCCTGCCGCAACAGGTTCGATGTAATCAACCACGATCTGTGAAGGTACGCCCGGCAACACGTCAACAGAGAATTGAGCTGATGCCAAATTAGGATACGCAGGTAAATGTGCTACCAGTTGGTATTGGCCAACTTTAAGACTTTCTGGATTAATTTCAATTTTTGCCAAACCAGACATATTACTTCTGGCGTTCCAGCGCCCAATCTGATTACCTTGGATATCCAGCATGGAGAAACGCACATCCTGAGAGTCTACTGGACGGTTTGCTATATCCAATACACGAACTTGGAAATTAGTAGTTTCTCCACTCTGCATTTCTTGCGGATTTATGTTGGCAAGTCCTGCATTGTCAAAAATAAGCAGGTTAGGCACCTGAGACAGCACAATAGGGAAGCTTTCGCTTATACTTTGCTGCCCTTTGGCATCGATAAGTCTAACCCGAACAAACATAATGTCGTCGACAACAGCAGTCACCGGAGCACTAAAGCCCGAACTGAAACTGTCATTGCAACGAGAATAGGAATTGGGCGAACACATCAGTCGCTGCTGTTTGACCTCACCATCATAAATCAATTGCAGTTCAGCAGTTAACCCCGTCGTCGCCATATCATCGGCCTGCTGCAACCCACTAACACTAACATTAAACCTACGCCCATAAATCGCACTCTGGGGATAGCTGATATCCAACTTACTGACATCGGGAGGTAAGTCAGGATTTATAGTCACCTCAACACTATCAGAACGTGTCTGCCCCATATCGTCAACTACATCGACAAACAGACGCTGGCGGATTTCTGTAGCCAAACGGCTTTCTCTGATATCTTTAACCCGGTAATCATTTTGTAAAGTCTTACCTGTCAATTGATAAGCGCGCTCATACCTCGGCCAATTAATGACCAGATTGTTCAGTTTGGCATCATCAGAAGCTCTAACTGAAACATTAAACTCCTGACCTTCTACAATTTTCTCAGGCGCCACAAGTGATAGCAACTGAGGATATTCATCTGCCACGACCTCAACTGACAGCGAAACTTGGGCACTGTTGCCAGCTTTATCTTTCGCTTCCAAACGGTAGGTATATCTGGTATCCAAATTATGCTCTGTCTCGACATAAACATGTTGGCCATCGGCCAGCCCAGCCCATACCAGAGTATCGTCACGATAAAGTAGTGCCTGTTCTATTCCGCTTTGAGGCTCATCAAGAGTCAAGTGCAACTCAAATGGGCGGCTATCCAATACCCGATTGACCTGACCGAGATCCGACGCCAAAGACAGGCTCAAGACAGGAGCAAAATGGTCCTGGTACCGGAAGAAAGGCAGCGCCTCAGATTCGGTAAAGTTACCATAAACATCAACGGCCCTAGCCTTGATGTAGCGGCCACTTTGTTCCAGACCAAAGTTAGAACGCACCACGAACTCTGGGCCATAGTGTTTTCTCAGCAGTGAATAAGGACCTTGTTGCTGTTCAGCCAAGTAAAACTCCACCTGACGCAACGGATGATCAGAATTGCGTACAAGAGCTTCTAGTCTTAACGGTCTAGGCACATAGCTGACTCTGTCCATCAAAAGCTCAACACTGAAGCCGTTGGCGGGTAAGCTCTCGCTTTGTAGCAACAAATCACGACTACGGCCTTGGTGAACCTTTCCATGAATGTCTTTCACTTGCGCACGAAGTGTGAAGCTCTGACCATTTTTAAGCTCTGTGGGCACGCCAATATCTAGGGTAAACGGATAGCTTGAATTAGATGCAACTAAGACATCATTAACGAAGTAATCTACCGAAGACACCTTGGACAAATCGCGTAGGCCTGCGATCAATCGCTCCCCAAGTTGATAACGAGTATTGGTGGAAGGATAACCCAACTCAGCACTGGCTTCCTGAGCGAACAAATCCAGCCACAACATCTCAACGCCCGCAATGCCCTTCGCCAACAGTAACTGATCACCGGACAGAGCAATATTCACTACATCGCTGTCTGCAACGTAGACTTGTTTGGCACTCTGCCCCCCCACAGGCATCTTATGAAGGCTGTTACCCATAGCGAACCAGAGCACACCTTTGTCCAATACCAATGCTGTTACAACACCGGGAGCGACTAGGCGTGTCTGCCCAGAAAGTTGCTCAAAAACAAATAGGCCTTCAGAGGTACTGAAGTAGAGGAAATCTCCCCAACTAAAGACCCTGTAGACTGGTGTCGCAGCTTGCAGAACCATGGTTTTCTCAACCATGAGTAGATCGATTGGCAGCGCACCAGGCTCAATTCGGAAAATCTCACCACCACGAGTAGATGCCCAGAGGGCACCATCGGGGTCCGCAGACAAACCAAGCAAGTCATTACCAACTGAAACTACCAGCTCGGAGGTCACTAATTCAGCACCCACAAACTTAATAGTATCTCCTGAGGCAACGGCCAAATTACCAGCGTAAGGCGCATAACTTTTTACTTGGGTCAAGCTAGCAAGTGCCTTGCCATCACTGAGATTACCCTGACTGAATTGCCATATTTTGCCACTTGATTCGTCGTAAGCGTAAAGGACACCATCAATATTTGTTATTTGCTGAACGTCTGCGCTATAGGGTGCTGGGAAGCTAAACTCTTTAGTTCCCTGAGGCAAATCCTGCTGGGAAAGGAGGCCATATCCCTGATTGGCAGACAGACTGAAGCCATTGAACAGCGCCACCTGGCGGCTAAGACCACGACGACGTTCTGTTTTATACAGTGAACGTGGAGACAGCTCATTCAGTTGAATTGCGTACCTGCCTCCATCGGCAAACCGCATCTGTCCTGCTAACAAGGCTGCCTCAGCTGTCACTGCCAACTTGTAGCGACCAATAACGTAGGGCACTGTAGCTTGAGTATCAACTAGGCTCATCAACTGCTTTTGTTCATCAAGCAGCCAAATTTTATCTGCCAGTAACCCTAACTTACCTTGAGTCGCTAACGAGGTTTGCTGTACTGGATTGCCAAATTTATCCAATTCAAGCAACTTTCCATTAGCTCCAGAGAGCCAGATGCTGTCGCCCCGCTGAATAAAGGAGTTCCAATCACCGCTAAGGAGCATTTGCGGCTGGGCATCAGCACTAGGCAACAGGAACAATCCTGTATCACTCAGTACCAGGCTTCCCTGAACCAAACCACCCAACTGACGTACTACGCCAAGACTGTGAGTCGTAATCAAGCTTAGTGCGTTACCTGAAGCTTCAAGCTGCAGCAGCTCTCCGAACTCATTGGCGGCCAACACCTGAGTTCCCTGGAACTGCAGATGCGTAAATTTGTCGATGGATGGGTATGCACCCAATACCTGGAATTGGTTGGCAGGATCGATAAACACTAATCCTGAACCTTCCTGCGCAACCAGCCAACGATCTGTCAGGGCAGTCACCGCCGTTACTGGTGCATCGAAACGGTGTACTAGGTTACCTTCTGTATCCATCAGTCGCTCATCGGCAAACAGGAAAACGCCCTGCACTGAATCTAAAAACAGATCGAAAGAAACCCCACTGGTTTTATGCTCTATTTGCAATGGATTACTGACGTCTACGTTACTGGTTTGCTGACGCTGATTGCCAAGGCCATCGTCCTGACTGCGGGTAATCTTCAACCCTTGGGTATCTGGTACTTGGAACTCGAGCGGCGCTTTACCCGACGCGACGACCAATCCTTCTTCAGTTTCGACCAGAATATCAACCTGAGCATCAGCCGACGCTACGGTCAATACCAAGTCGCTGCCGCTGTATACTTTCGGGCCCACCCCCTCAAGAGAGGTAACATTATTGTTTCGTTTCGGCTGCACCCGAATACCTATAGCATCCTCGACGTAATGATAGCTCTCACCAACATAAGCTCTGACAACCAATCGCAGGTTCTCTTGGGCATCTACCGCGGGCAACCTCATACTGACATGACCATTGCCATGATTGGTATAAAGCTGCCCCAGTTCGACACCGTTAAAGTCGCGCACACTTACGGACACATAGCGCAACTCTTGGTTACCACTATTGACTTCGAATAGCACCGGCAAGAATTCACCTTCGCTAAACTGACTGTTGTTGGCCGGAGCCAAAATGCTTACTGACGCATCTCCCGGGTCATTTTCGATCAGAGTGATACTGCCCGACGCAACTTCAATACCATTCACTTCGGGCACCATCTCAGCATCTGTGTCAAAGGTGTGCCAACTTATGGCTCGGTTGTCGACCCGGCTCCAGGATGATCCACCTCCAGTGACGGCCAAAATTCGATCGCTTTCGCTGAAGCTCAAACTCACTGGAATTCGGGTACCACCCGCTAGCTGCTGGGGCAGCTGCCAACTCATATCATTGATGCTGGTCAGGGGGGCATTTTCGATGGTTTCTGTTTGCAGCTCAGAATATCCCTGCACACCCCAAGTACCAGCCACAAGCATCGTATCCAATCGATCACGACTGATGGCCAAGGTCGTGTCATTCGCCCAGCGCCAGCTTAAGCTCTTACCTGTACCGTTTGTAATCAAGAGCTGCTTCTCTGCCAGTCCAACATCAACGCCCGTCAGCTGCACCTCTGTCGACGAAACCTCACAAACCATATTCTGAACAGCAGGCAGCGCAGTGAAATCGAACCGCTCAGCGTGCTGAGCACCAAATCGAATCAGCCCCTTAACTCCGACTCTCAAGTGCTGGGACCAAGGCAAGATGCCCTGAAGTTCACCTTTGTTGAAGGCTAACCACTGGGCTCCAAATTCCGGATGCAGCCCCTTCAACCACAGAATGTTACCATGGTGCTGCTGAGATTGAAGCTCGAGATCCAGTGGCATAACTTCACCAACCACCAGAGCATCATCCTGGGTCAGGGTAAAGTGTCTGAGTTCGCGCTTATTCCAGGTGTAGATGTGCTGACCGTTGACCGACAGCCCCTCGGCTTCCCCAACAAAGTAACTGGCGGTAGCCTCCAATGCATTGGACTCGGCATTCCATTGCAAACGATGCAGCTGTCCAGCCGACAGCACCCATAGACTGCTGCGCCACAGCGATGCTGCCGTTATCTCATCGGCCATCTGGAAACCAATGGCTGGGATTGCAACACCATCCAGAGAGAGACTGGATATCACACGTCCATGACGCTGCCACAACCTGCCCGCTCCTAGATCAATCAACTCTCCGCTCAGGGTAATATCTGCCATCGCCGGCTCAGCCGCCTGCCATGGAATATGGATAAGCTTCTGATCCCCCGATTGATTGACATGCGCATACAGCGTAGAGCCAGTTTGGATCAAACGGATGATAGTGCCTTCACCACGAACCACTTCTGCACCATCCAAAGTCACCACATAATTAGCGCTGGCATTCTGCATGGCTGCAACCAGTTTAACCCCATCTACTGAGGCAATTTCGGCCATATCCACTAGTTGCATCGAAGAGCCAGAAGTATCCAGAAGCGGGACTGAAGTTGAGCGTAAATACGCCTGCTTAATCAAGGTCATTGCGCCTTGTTTTTGATTCCCTGATAGATCTCTCAGGTCATAGTCCAGCCTCAACTGGCCATTGGCTTCTGTAGAAGCAAAAAGTTGGTCAAGCGGCGCCAGCGGAGCACTCCCCAGCTCCACGCCACTTTCTGAGAGATGGATTCTGGACTCAGGAGCGAAATCGTCCATTCCCTGTGGAATAGTACCTTTGACACGAACATAGGTTCCACCCAGCAAGGTCTGCGCAGGCATCAAAACCAGATTTGGTTCATGGGTAATTCCGTCATCCTGCTTCACATTCAAGAAGGCCCTAGCAATCAACTCGCCATCGGTAAACTCGAGAGCAACAACGATGTTCTCGCCAGTTTTAGGTAAGCTGATTTCGGTGCCAAAACGCTCTGGGTCGTCATCGGAGCGGCGCAGTACGACTGGTGATGGATTGCGGGCATCATCCGCTTTAGCTCCCACCAGAATATTGAGCTGCGCTTCGGTAACATTACGCATCAACAGGTCCAGACGAACCTTTTGCCCTTCAGCAAAATGACTGCCACTGGCCGGCGCAATAATCTTCAGCTCAGGCTCCCCTTTCTCTGGGTCAAAAGGTTTGATGGTAATGGTTTCGGAGTAACCGACGTTGCCATTGGGATCGGTAGCCCTTGCCTGCAAGGTGACCGGATCTTCAGATGTTGGCGTAAAGCGATACAGGTTAGTAGGAGTAATGGGCGCGAATGCCGCACCATTTAGGGCAAACTCAACATTCTCGATACCATATTTATCGAAGGATTGAATGACCACTTCAACCGGCTCACCCATCGGCAATTTGTCGCCATTTTTGGGCGAGGCGATTAGCACCGTTGGCGGTGTCGCATCTTTGTACAGCTGATAGCTGAAATCCTGCTCTTTTACGCTACCAAAGCCGTAATAGACCCGTGTTTTACCCTCCATCAGCTCTGGTGTTGTCAGCTCAGCCAGTTTCGGATGGAAATAATTCAGAGAAGCACTGACAGTGCTACCATCTAAATGCCAGTTAGCATGGTGCCAACGCCCCATGAGTTGAATATCTACCCCCGTGACCAGATCGGCATCACCTGTTACCCGCTGGTTGAGGATAGCGGACGATAGCTCTTCCACTTTTTCGGGCGAGGTACTCAGCGGCAAAATATCGATTATCGGGTCGACTATGGCGGCCTCAAAGGTCTTCTCAGCGATATTTCCGGAGGCATCCACAGCTTTTACTCTGATAAGCAGACGGCTGAAATCCTGTTCAATCCGCAGCGTCAAAGTCCCATTGGCAAGTGATTGATATGCGCCAAAAGCCAGACCATCGCTGGAGTATCGTGCGTACAATTTCGGTGCCGCGTCCATATTGTCTCGGGCACTGGCTGCAAATGTGTAGCTTCTGCCCCGAACCAGCGACATAGCGAGATCAACCGGCTTACTGTCCGCGCTTCTAAGCAGCGCTAACTCAATGGGTGATAGACGATCGGCCGTCTTCATCAGATAACTGAAATTGCCATTGCTCAGGTAAGAGCCATTGTTTATAGCCTTATTACCAGCGGCATCGGTAACACCACTGAGTAGGAATCGATACTGACCATTGTGTTCCAGTACCTTGCCTGTGCGCAGGCCTACACGGATCTGATTACCGACCAGAGTCAGTTTGAAGTGCTGAGTAACATCTTGTTCCACGCCCGCTCGGTAATCCAATGGCACAAAACTTACCTGCATCACTGGCAAGCCTGCGGCTTCGGAAAGGTAAAGCACCAAGTCTTGGCTATAACCTGGGATATCGAAATGGGTCAGCCTTGGATGTGTATCATCGATACCACTGAGCAATATGCTGGATGCAACTGTCTCATCAGTTTCAGGCTTATGAATAACCACCTGGTACGCGGCACCCGGAACAACATTGGGACTATCAAACTGGATGGCATCCTTCACCAATCTAAAGTTTACAGCTTTTTCAGGACTGATTTTATCTCCCAATTCAGCTGCCAGTAGGTACACCTGCATGTTACCGCTGAAACCCTCACCTAACACCGTCACTGTGTCACCGCCTGAATCGGACAGGAATGTATGTCCTCGGGCATTGGATGAACTGACTCCGGTAAGATCCAGTGCTTGGGCTACGACAACGGCTGCTATCTGGGTTTGCTTAAATTCCTGCTGACGCAGTGTCAGGTTCAACACGCCCGAAGCGGCGAAGCTAGCACTGAAAGTCAATGAACTTCCGGTTTCATCTACGATGAAATCACCAACGTTCAATAGTAGATCGCCAATGTTTATTCCGGTCAATTCACGCAGATTTAGTCCCTTCACCACAAACTGTGTTTCTCTGCCAGTAATTGTGGTGCTAGGAATAATGCTATGAAACTCAGGTACATTCTTACCAAACAGAGGGTGGCTTCCAATCAGGTTGGGCAGATCGAAATGCACCACAGGTCCAGAAATCTTACTGTTCGGCGATCCTTGAATACTGGCTGCGTAACTTTGGCCCAGTTCAAAGCCTGGATCGGCTGGAGTAAACAGTAACTCGGTATCAAAGGACGAGACATAACCTGCTACCTTGTCACCATCCCGTCGAACCTCAACGAAAGCCGTGCGCCATTCTTCAGGCACCAATCGGGTATCTAGTCGAATAGGAGCATTCGCGTGTTCCAATGCCAACTGACTCAATCCCAACAAGTTGGTCAAAGGCAATGTTAAACTGTACCAGCTACTATTTGACTCGATCCAACTAACACTAGCACCGTTAAAGGCTACAGAGCTGGGCGGTGTGGAATTCCAGATATCCACCAAAGGTTCAAACTGCAATTGCTCCTGTTGCAATTTTATATCGAACAAGCTCAAGCGCCCGCCATGGGCGATCAAGGCTAGCTCCCCTTCGAACGCCACTTGGGAGGTCAGTGAAGGCAGGATACCACTTGCCAATACTTGCAACTCACCCTTGGAAGATAACTTGTGCAAATCAATAAGTGAGAGCAGATTGCCATTACGGACAAAGAGGCGATTACCATTACTATGCAGCTGAGTGGCTGCAATCTGCAGCTCCGTAATAACTCTGAGGTCATCCGCACCATAGGTCTTTAACTTGCCCTCTGCAACAACCAACAGCACATTCTCATACGCAAGTGCATCTTCTACATTCTCTGCAGCCAAGAGCCAATCACCACCTCTGACATCAGTGATCCAAAGCTTGCCTTGACTCAACGCAAGTAATCGCTGTCCGCTCAGACGCAAGCGGGTATCAGAAGTCAATTCACGGTTAAAGAGTCTGTTACTGACAACCGGCTCACCAGGCATGGATACATCGTACACAGTAACGGCTGTGGATTCGTCCAGCACTGCCAACTGCGTTTTACCTAGGGCCATAGCAACAAGCTGCTTATCCAGCTTGGTTTTGACCAATGGAAGTAAGTTAAATCCCTGCTTAATCTTCACCTCAAGTGACTTGTTGTAAGAGGTGAAGCTTGCCAGCAGTGTTTCAGTTTCAGCACTTAGATTGACCGAGGCACTTACATCCCGTCTCAGTACAATCATCAACTCATTGTTGGTCACGAACGCACTGTCACCCAGCCCACTCTCTACCCGCATATTCAGCTGGCCCAGCGTATCTTCCGGCATAGCCATACTGATGATATCCACGGCTTCCCAGCGGACATCCGACGCTACAGTGCCATTGATAAAGATTTGGGTATAAGGGCTGAAACCAGCCCCCTTGATGGCCAAGCGCACCGGTTCGTTAAGATAAAACTCTTTGCGACTGCCCAGTATCCCATTTTGCGGATCCCAGTTCCCTATTGCCTGAATTTGCGGATCTGCTACGTAGGTAAAGATTCCGGGAGCTGTAGCAGACGTGCCCGACTGGAGCAGCTTGATACCTACGAGGCGATTCTGTGCAACACTCTCATCAAGCGCCGGAGTAATAAACGACAGCTTATGCTCGCTGTGAAGCCTGATATCGGTTTGAGCAACCTCTTTGTCACCCAACCAAATGCGCATGCCCTGACTAAAGCCACTTCCATACACCATGACTTCAGTGCCACCACGCCAAGAGCCGTAAACTGGCTCAGCATCATCAAACACGGGACGCTTCGCCGCGCTGGTCTGGAAGCGGTAACGATAGTCGCTGGACAACAGCTCTCCATTAATTGATGCGATCGACCCCTTAGCCTGAACCTGGTACTCTCTGCCAGCCTCAAGGGACTGCTGAGGGAAAAATTGCACCAGACTGCCAATATGATTGGTCTCTTTACGCCATTCACCGGCAATAGGTGTTCCCATAAAGCTTAGCTGCAACAGATTTTGTCCATGATCAATAAACTGCTGATGATCTATCAATTTGTTGAATTGGAGTTCCACTAATTCATCTAAGGCTAGCACAGCATTCGATTGGGGATGTTGGTCAACAACACCAAAACCATTCAGTTCATACCCGAGAACAGCACCACCCAACTGAGCATAGCCGTTAGCTGAATCGACCGGACTCTGAGTGGCGTAGCCTCCGGCATTTCTCACAAATACAGTGCCGGAAAACACCATATTCTCTCCCAGAGAAATGGCGTTAATATCACCTGTGGCCGCATAAAATTGGTTGAGCTCGGGCTGCTTATTGAAGACACCTCTGAACCAAGCTCCGATGTCGAATATCTGCAGGTCCCCCGGTCCCGCAGCCACTGCCAGGTAGTTCCCCCGGTGCAACATTTGTCCTGCTGACAGATCACCATTTCGCAGTAGGTAAGCCAGTTTCAAGGATCCCAGATGATCGCCGGAGTCTTTATCAAATGCCTCGACAGTTGCTCTGCTACCAGTGCTGATCATCAGCAGATTTTGCGCCAGCAATATTTTGTTACCACCAATACGCTCAGCACCCTTCATTAGCGGGATTTCAGCAACTTGCTCAAACCCACCACTAAGCAAATTGATGGCGATTGCACGACTCTTTTGAGATTGCAACAGCCATAGACGATCGCCATCAAGCGCCATATCAGCCACCCAGGAGCCAAGAACCTTGGTTGTGAGCTTGGTGAGGTTTCTTAGTGAGGCATCCTCCAACTTGAAGATCTGTAGTCCGCCCAGACCACCGACATAAAGCAGGTCTCTCTCACCTTTGAGCACTTTAATCTGAGAGTCGAGCACATATTCTCTGACAAACTCAGGTTCTGCCGGACGAGTCAAATCGAACTGAACTAATTGGTTACCACCGCCGATGAACAGCTGGTTGCCAATCTTGACCATGGAGCCAAAACCAGTGGGCGTGATCTGAGTTTGGAAGTGGAATGGGCGCTCGACCCCGGCCAGTGTCTTATTGATGACCCGTGGGGCAACCGGATCACTGATATCCAATACCGACAGCTGCGCCATCTTAGTGGTCATTACTTTTAGCAGCTTGCCATCAGCATTGCTGAGGACATACTGGCCACCAGTAATCGCGTAGGCGAGACTATCATTCACCAAAATGCCACTGACAGGATTCTCCCCATCAGGATCCAGATCAGCCAGCCCCATCTCTGAGCCAGTGTAGAAATAATCCTCACTGGCAATGGCCTGCTCATCGGGGAATTGAGGATTTACCGCGGCAATGGATGCATACCCGAAAGCACCGGCTGGCATCATTACTTCAGCCCGATAGGCCGAGAGGACCTTAATATGATTGACTGGCTTGCCGCCCACACGCACCTGTGTTGCTGGTGTAAAGCCGAAGCCTCGAAGCTGAACTTTATTGCCACCCTGAGGTGGTCCGGTCTTGGGATGTATATCTTGCAGATCCAGCTTGGGCATCACTATCAAGGCACCGTTGAGGCGTTCCGACAAGCCAGTTCGTGCAATTTCCAACGACAGAGCTGCCACCGGCGAAGACGGGTATATCTTGGGTAGCCTGAAGCGAATCTCATTCGATTTCAGTTCAACAATGGAGTCGGCAGCAATTGCCACTCCCGACACAGCAATACCAAGCTGCGCCGCATCATCACCAAAACCTTTACCCAACACCTGCACAATTTCTGTGCCATCAGCATGGAAGTAATGACCTTTGGCCTGCCCCTGCGGATCCAAGCGATTCACTGCAGCTATCACAGGACGTACACCGCGGTTAACTGTGTATTGCCATCTCTGCTCTTGCCCCAAAGACTGGCCATTCAGATTGCGCAGACCTTGCTTCAGTGTCAATGTCAGAGACTCGCCATCCGAGAGTACTGTGAGGTCAGGCAGTATTTCGATTATGCCACCTTCGAGGGTATTGATGGCTGTAACCTCTGCAGCCACATCACCAGCTGCGTTTTGCAGGGACAGATTTTCTTTTACGTGCTCAACATCTGTATTCAGCAAAGCGTCAAACTCAAGCTTGATTGACTCGCCACTGGCAATCACCGACTCATCCACCGGAGATATTGATACCAGCGAGATACCGTTATTAACCAGTTGTACTAGGCCATCAGGGGTAGACAGGTAAGACATACCGCCGAGATTAACCAGACTTCCACCACCACTTAGATCTTCCCAATAGCTAGTCAGGAATACACCCGATGCAGACTCAGTCATTCTAATCAGCTGATCTTTTGTAGTTATAGTAACCCCGTTAGAGTTCACCGACAGCCCCAGCTTGCCTCCTTCGTAGCGCAGACGTTCAACGGCAGACACCTTATATGAAGGCGAATCACCAAAGCTTGAGAAGACCGCAAGATAGAGCTGTTCATCACGGCTAAAGACCACATGTAATTTACCTTGGAACCACTTAATTTGCAGTGGTTCACCCGCCAATTCTCCCTGACCGAAGATCAGGTTGGAATATCCAACTGGGGTGGCAAACTCATGGCTATCGGTACTGATAAAGCGAATGAAACCATCACTAAAACCACTGCCAGCTGCCAGCGCTATGATGCCGGTGTCAGGGCGAATATCGATACTGTTGGCTCGGTAGCCATTCAGAGGTTGCTCCATCACGACATAGGGGCGTGACAGATCATGTACGTCCACAACAACAAGCCCCTGTGAAGCTACGCTCAGGAATGCCAATGCACCATCGGTGACTATGCCGGTAACACTGTCCGCAAGTGGCAGCTGAGCGCGTCTGATCGGTTGCTGCGCCAAGGAAACATCATAAACTTCCAAGCCAAATGGCATCAGATATGGCTGTTTAAGGGTCGGCTCGGCACCCAGCTCAATCCCAACCAACAAGTGATTATCCAAAGAGGCCACAGCCCCTATAGTCATAGGAGGGTAATTGGGTAAATCTATTGATGCTCCGCGAGCCATTCGATAAGAGAATTTGCCCAGAAGCTGCCGTTGCCCCTGATGCTCCAACATGATATCGACCACCTGAGGTTGCAATACTGCTGGCATCACCATAGAGAAACGGAACTGGGTAATAACGTCGTCATCGAGATCAACCAAGAAACTGCCATTGTCAGCAGTTTCGGTTCGGAACTCTTTACCAGTAGCATCGACGATTATGGCCTTGGAACCGGGCAAGAACACCGGTTTATCCGAAATAACTTCAAGCCTGTATCCACCCGACATAGGGCCAGACTGCTTGTCAAAGCGGATGCTGGCATCCTGCCAGGCATCAGCAATAACCAAGCCGCCAAGAAGCGCATCTTTGCCCCTGATATTCTCGGTGCGGATCGAATGCAGCCCGGATTGAATAGGGAGAAGGTCGAGGGCGGCACCAGAGATGACCAATGCGTCGTCTTCGAATAGTGCTGGCACTTCAAAGCTATCGATAAACACCTGACTATCTGCAGTCAACTGCGTACCGTGGACGCGGATTCGCTCATCCTGTCCGATACGGTGGTAACCATTTTCCACCCAGAGAAGATCCGGCAGCATCCCCCTGTCAGTCGAAGTGAAACGACGAACAAATGGCGCAAACATCCCTTCACCTCTGGTTGAAGTCAGCTCATTGATGCTGAGTTCATACACATGACCCGCACGGCGCGAAAATATGATATCTACGGTATCACTGGCAGCTTCTGTTGCTTCAATAGTGATGGAGACATCTTCTCCCGTGGACAGATCTTTCAGCTTGGCTTGCTGAGAACCAAGCAGATCGGCGACAACAATGGCCTCGTTGAATGTCAGAGTCAGGGGTGCCGTTTCATCCAGCGTACCCCATGGAGCAACGCTGCTGTCAGTGACCAAAACACCGGGTAAATTCAAGAAACCTATGCCTTCCCCCCCCTTGGCAATCACTAGCTTATCTTTGAAATAATCCATGCCAAATACTGATTGCATGGTACCCGCAGAGATAAGCTTTGGCGCCTCGATACTACTGATGTCATATATTGCAATACCGCCATTGGCTTGAGAAACGAACAGGGTCGAGCCATAGATATTCAGCTTCACAGCCCGGGCATGCGACGATTGAATACTGCCATCAACCTTCAGCCAGATGGGCTCGATTTCCGCTTCCGGCTTCATCAGGGCAACACCAGCATCCCCCATCGCGAGCACTAACCAGTCACCATACTGCAGGTGGTCGTACAAGTTCCCCGCCAACCTTAACTCACGGTGCTGCAAAGGGTCATAAAGATTATCGAGATACAGACTGCTTTCACCTTCCAGAGTGCCCCCTGTGGTGTATATGTCTTGGAATGGGCAACTCCCATCCGGCGCCCAGACCCTCCCCTCAGCATTACCGCCATGGAGCAGCAAGCCATCATGGCCGATCGACAAGCTGAGGGTACCGGCCTTATCCAAACTCTGGGGGACAGCAAATTGCACTGGATCGGAAGGCTCTCCTAGATGCAGATAGGACAATCTCGTGTTTTCAAGGCCGCTATCAACACTGCTACAGGGAGAAATATTACTCTCAGGCAATTTGACATTGCTGCTGGCCGCAACCGCCAGATAGTCTGCACCGGCTACTGCCAAGGTCACGTCTCCACCGGTGACTTTGGTCAAGGTTTCTCTGGCGATGAATGGGAAACTTGCAGTATCGTTCAGCTCAAGAACATCTACACCACCGGAGCCTGTCGCTGTGAGTACCACAGAACGGGCCGCAGACTCGCCGCTTGCTGGCAGCTTAACAACCGCCATATTATTACTGTCGAGGCTGTAACCTCTTGGCTTAGGTTGGTGCAACTCTAGGAAACGCTTATCTTCCTCGGTCAAACTGCCACCGAAGATATCCTTCGCAAGAATTTGCGCGACAGCAATCGCCTCTAACAGATTTTCCATCGCCTTTTCAGACTCATCAATCGCAGAGCGAACTCCCGCTAAAACTGGACGATTGGCTTCGTTCACATCCAGCTTAAGAGCAAGACTGCGGTCAGATATGGGAGCACCTAACAACGTACGGAGCGAGGTGGACGAATTCTTATGCGGCCCTGTGTTGGCAATGGCTACACCAGTATCCCTGAACACCTGAATTTCAGTGGGAGCAGTATCGACCGCCGAACCAGTACCACGCTGTACCAATCCATAACCCAAAGCATTTTCAGTAATAAAGGCAGTACCGTTACGATCGAGAATTTTTACCGCCTTGAGACCACTGCTATTGGGAGGTGCGATGAACTTGAGTCGGGTTGATGACAACACTCTCACCTTGGGTGAAATAGCATTCCCCACCCAAACCTGAGTACCGTCAGTGACGCTGGTGCCAGGCTCGAAACCTTTGCCCTGAATTTCAATCCACTCGCCTCCACGAGCATCAGTCCACTGTGGAATAATGTCATCGAACTCAATCGCAGCTTCTACCACAAAGCCGCCACGCAGCAGTGCTCGCTGACGCCCTTGGCCATAGCGAGCTTCAAGTTCTACGTCATACAAGCCGGGGTTAGTAAATACAGGGGAATCAAATTGTAGCAAAGTGGCTCCCTGTTGCTCGGAGCTGGCAGAAACTGTGATGCCAGTGACCAGCTCGCCCCCCATGAAAAGCTCGATGGAATCGAAACTGCCAAGCCCTGTTGCGGTCAACGTTATCGGCGCAGAGGAGCCGACTCTCAAGGTATTGGGGACGAGATTGTGCAACTTGATGTCAGTGACCGGATAAGGCACATAAACCAAGTCAAATTCGTACTCATTTCTGGTTTCATAAAGCGTCTTGAATTGGCCATTGGCAAATGGCTTAACGCTCTTGATTCCTGAGGCCAGACGGAGTGAATAGTTATGCTCAGCCGTCAGATTTACAGAAGCAGCTCGCAGATTCAGGTCATTGTTTTCCAGAGAAATACTGGCAGGAATCAAGTTTCCAGTTCGAGTGCGCAACTGCATCTTCTGAGTATTCTTATCCCAAAGGTCAATTGCCTTGTTAAAGCTAGCCTTAACCAGCACATTACCGTCATTGGCTGGCGTCATGATGCCATTTGTCGGCTGCAATCGTATGAGCTTCAGGGCTGTATCATTAAAGCTGGATACGGTTCCTTTACCGTTCGCAAAGGAAGTTGCAAAAACAGAATAATTGCTGACTAAAAGTAATTCGGCATTAGCATTCACCGGAATACTGGCGCCGAGATATTCTGGCGTTTGCGGTTTGGAAATATCAAATGCAGCGATGCCCTTTTCGCCAAGTGCCAAATACAAAATATTACCACTGACAGCTACATCAAAAACATGACCTTGATTATCTATGCGCCCAACAACTTTTGGCTGTTGTGGCACAGAGATATCGACTATAACCGCCCCCAAGTCTCCAGAAGCCAGATAAGCATATTGCCCAGAGGAAACAACATGAGACGCTGGAAGATTCAGGCTTCCTATCGTCTTGATCCCAGTGCGGGCATTGTTATCGACAACATAAAAACCACCGGAACCAGGCTCACTGGAACTAAGGGTGTTGATGTTGAAGTCAAACTTGCCAGTTACGACGAGCCATAACCCCTGCCTATCATTAGTTTCCACAGGAGCCAGATCCAACGCAGTTTGAGCGTTGAGCATGGGCTCAGAATCTGTCAAGTAAAGTTTGTTGTGGAGTCTGCCATTGACCATGCCAAGACCCGCTTGTGCCATGGCTGTTGCGGCAAGCTGATTTTTGACCACGATCCCTTTAGCGAAGTCTGAACCCAGCGGCAAGGCATCAACCAGAATATAATCACTGATATCGAAACTATTGATAGCCAATACAAAAAGCATTGCTGAGCCAGTTTCAGGCTTCAACGTCTTAGCATCCAATTTAGCAGCTGTTACAAACAGTCGGTCATTGGACTGTTCAAAGTATGCATCGATCCCCAGAGCACAATAATCGTCAGGCAATGTGTAGAGGCCCTTGGTATCGCTTTCTCCAGCTTGGGCTGCACTCAGATCTTTTAGCCAAACGCCCGCGCAACCAGCAGCAACAAACAAATAATTACCTGAAGGATCCAGCACGGCATCCAGTGCACGCCCGTCAAAATCGCTGCTGAAGTTTTGTGGGTTCTGATATTCGTAGCCGTTCGCCAACAAGGCAGTGCGACCATCGGTATAAGACACACTGACATCGACCTTACCTAGGCGTCCCTGTGGAGTCTTTATCTGAAGATGTTGACTATCCAACACCTTAAGTTCTGTTGCTTCAATCCCATCGAACAGTACTTGCAAACGCTCAATTCCAGGTTCAAAACCATTCCCAGTAATGACAACCTTGCTACCTCCAGCTGCGGAGCCAAATGCTGGAGCAACCGAAGCAAGCGTCAGTGGAGCGACATAATTAACCGCACCCAACATCATGGCGCGTTGATCGTGGTGGTCGATGACCTCAAGCCCTGCCGTACCAGGATCATTCCCCGGCAGCTGAATACGGAATACTTTGCCGGCATCTTCTGTTGCCGCTACAGCAGCGGCCTTACCGGCTACGTAGAAAGAAGGCGAACTTGCTGGAGCCGACAAGCGAACCACGACTTCCCCACCATCAACCGAAACTGTATGCGGAGAAACAGATTCAATGCTGAAGGGCTGAGTAACTGACTCAGCAGTAGTGAACTCATAGCCAAAGTTTACCAAGCCCTCAGTCCTGTAACTCAGAGGCTCTGAACTCAACGCCACCCGATAACCAGTTTTTGGCTTGAGAGAGGTTCTTGGCCTGATTTCCAGAGTCGGCTGGTGGCCCGGGACCCATTGATAGTCGACTTCCACCGAGCTACCGGATTCCGAACCATCCTTTTCCAACAGACGCGCATAACGAGAGAAAAACTCCTGTTCCTTGCCTTGTTCAAACACGGGAGTATCGGTGAAGCGGATGGAAACCGCTGCTTCGATGGACACACCAGCGCTGTTAGGAACAGGCGACAATGACTGAATATCTAACGTATGCAGATCGACAATTTGCAACTGGTTGAAACGTAGGTCTTCTTTAGCCACAGCAAATGCCAACAAACCATCCTGCGTCGCTGCCAATTGAGAAACTCCGCACCCCTTGTCACACAACGACAAGGCATCGTGGATCCTGATGTCATTGTCATCCTGACCATCATAAATCACCAGGCTGGAGCTATACTCCCAAGGCCAGTCCTTTCCCAGTCGCTCTTCCATGAGGGAGGCTGGCAAGGTCAAAGAACCGCCAAACTCCTTCACGCCACCTTTAAGCTGGAAACCATATTCCTTATATTTACGTCTCTCGACGAATCGCTGGCCGCTTCCACGTCGCCACTCTTTCAGATAGGGATTGGCCGTGACTAGGTTAGATGACAATTCATTAGCATTAAAATAAGCCAGCAAAGACTGACGGCTAAGCTGAGGCACACCTGGAGTCGCAAGATCGAAGGTCACTAAATAGACTTCGTCACCTTGCTTGGTCGTCAGTAATAACTCATCTCCAAGAATTTCGACGGCCTGAATATTGAGTGGTGATCTCGTGTCTGAAACGTTAAATCCTGTAATGGTTTTACTAACAAAGGGGGTCGTAGGTGAGGAAATATCGAGAATAACCACTTTGTTTCTGGTAGCCGCGACAAGCAGTTGGTCCTTCACCAAAAGGTATTCGGCAGCTTCCGTCAGTGGCACGGCAACAGACGCAGTAATGGCACGATTAACCTGATCTTCTTCACTGGGCAGCGACATCACTCTATCCATGACCAGCAGCCATGACTCACCTTCGTAAGGAAGCGAAATATAGGGGAAGTCAGGCGCCGCTGCTGACACATACAGGTGGTTGGTGGCAAGAGTCATTTGGCGCGGGATCAACTGTTGGGGTAAGTCATAGTATCCCAGCCCATGCATGGGAGCAGCGTCTGCCACGGCTTTTCGATCGTAGTGCACTATCGACAGCCAGCCCGGAGCATAGTACTTGTTCACATAGTCATTTTCGGTGATTTGGTTTGACCCCAACACATCTCTGGCATTCACACCCCTACCGAGAACATAGAAAAGTCCGAGAGCTTCATCGACATCTACGGCAGCGATGCTACCGGGGGGCAGAGATAGGGGTTCAATGAAATCTGGCGCTACTTCCAATGCGTATTTAGACAGGGGGACTGCTACTTCCAGGGTTCTGTCCACGACCAAACCACCATAGAACAAAGCTCTTGGAAGTAAGGCCTTGCGCCCTCTATCATCGGTTACTTCTATGTCAATAAATCCTCTGTAAGCTTCACCAAAATCGGGAACGCGCCAAGCGAGACGCTCAGCACTATACAGCGATAGCTCACCAGTCTTAACCGATTGATAAACGGGCTCACCCTTACCATCAACACGGGCCGCCTTAAGGCTAACTGATGGAGAAAAACCATGACCAGTAAGTGTAACAACCTGATTGGCACCTTGCTGCCGTACGTTTACGAAGGCAGGCGAAGCGTGAGAAAGCCGCAATTGATCAACGTACACGAAAGCACCGGGTACAGTGAGGGTATGACCACCGGGATTCGTCATACTTAATGCTGCCGGTCCGGCATAATTAGGTGGGGTGGTGGCGGTAATTAAGCTGATCTCGGGGTCTGTGTCGCTCACCGAAAGCTGTTCAACCGTTAATGGCAAACCACCCAAGGTTAATTCGATACCGTTACTGAATCCCTTACCTGTAATGTGTATCTGGGTACCACCTGCGATATCACCAAAGGAAGGCTGAAGTGATAATAGCTCTGGACGCTGTCCGGAAATGTTATCTATGGTCTTGAATCCAAAAAGGTAATCAGCAGATAGTGCATATCCGGTTAACGGTCTTAGTCCGTTTTTGACGATAACGAAATATTGGGTACTCGCCTGCAGCTGCCAACCCTCTTTTAACGATGCCTGCACGCTGCGACGTGAGGACGGTTCCTCTCCAGCGGTTACGAATCGCCAATCGAAGCGTTCACTGACATCTTTGCCGATTTGTGGATGATCTTGGCGGATAACAAAGTAACTTTGCCAATTTTCATCACCCAACAGAGGCACAGAGAAATGGATCTGGATATCCGGAGCCGCGGTGTCGACCTGAACCATATCCCGCGAAGGTGAATGGCTAACAACGGTCAGATTCTGGAAGTCCAATTCCTGGATCCCACCTTTCCCCGATGCCAGTTGTACTCGTCCCATGGCAGGCACTATATCTGTGACCAGAAAATCATTTTCCAGCACTGGACGATGCGAAATAACCGGGCGGGTACGATCTTCATCTGCCAGTTCGATAACCTCTACCAGGCCCTCTTTTATACGACCTTCCTGATCGAGTGAGTAAGTACTGACATATGCCTTGCCACCAATGACAGAAACATCAAAGGCGCCTGCGCTCGCGTAGTCGTCCCTGCGGGAAGGCAACAGATAGGTCCGCTCAAGTTTGGGATTTACCGCGTCAGTGACATCAACCGCATGCAGAGCGCCGGCTCCCTGCCAAAGCCCCATATCAGTCACATACAAGGTATTACCGACCAGCTCCAGTTGATTGGCAATGCCTGCCGTATCCAAGGTGGCAATGATCGGCATATCCGGCCGGGAAATATCAGCGACAGCGACACCTTCGTAGGATGCCGCGATAAAGGCATATTGCCCTAGAACAGCGACATCTCTAACTTCACCGCTGGGCTTAATCACACCAATATGATAAGGCGCACTCAGATCATGAATATCGATAACCTGAACTCCACCAGCACCGTTGGCTGCAAATATCAGGTCTCCCACTTGTTTAATTCCATGCATCTGGTTGTATGGCATCTCAATCGAACCAGCCAGCAGATAAGGAATACCAAATTGTTCATCTTCATTGCGTTTGTTGAAAATAAGAATCTCTGGCGCAGTATTGTTGTAGACCTTACCTGTCTCAGGGAATTGTTCGATTTCCGATTTCAGCAAGCTTACAAACGGACTAACCTCGGAGCAGCTAGTACAGTTTTCACCCGCTTTAGCGGCAATGACCAGATTGTCAGATGCGTGAAGGTCGGTAATAGTGCCGCGGAATATTTCGGCAGCCCCATTCATCAAACTGGAATAGAGCCAACGTTTGCCATCTTCCGTTGGTTGCTGCACATCGAAGAAATCAGCAAGGAACAGACCAGTATGAGCCTGAAGTTCTTCTTGCTTAGGATCCGAGAGCGACTCAGGGAACGAACCGGGCAGGTTGCCCTGTAACGCTTGATAAGGCTGGGTAGACCAAGATGCGGCCAAGCTCTGCAGTTTATTGTCAGCACTGTATTGAGCTAATTGGCCGTAGTAGACCTGCTGACTTAATGACACTGCGTCACTGTTTCTCTCCCTGTCTGCTGGCAACCAGAATTTCTGTTCGCCCACGGGGATTGACACTACATGGGTAGTGGTTGAATCAGCAGTGTGAGCAGAAGTGACCACCCGGCTCTCAATCCTCACCCTTTCTTTACGGTTGTTCTGGCTTTGCAGGATCTCGCCGCTGCTGAATTGTGTCCAATACAGATAGGTGTGTTGCTTTGAGTCGCCCGGTCTGAGCCCCACTGCCAAAGCAGCCGCATCGTTGTGTAATAACTCCCGTTCTTGCACGCTGAGTAGCTGCCACTCACCCTGGTCATTCAAAAACTCTCTGTTCCAAGTCTGGAATACCTTACGTTGTTTTGGTGAGCCTATGTCTCTGAGCAACACGGTACCCATAACCGTCTTGCCACCTTCGAGAATGTCGCCATTCTCCGGAGTCGCTCCACGGATTTCAGGTGCAAGGGTATCGGCTACCACACCAACTCTGACAAGATCCGATACGCCAAGCTGATTGAGTTTGTCGTAAGCAACTACCTGAAGAACCAAGCCTGTGGCATCTTTAGGAGGCAGCACACTTGTCCGGAACCAATTGTTGATTCCTGATGCACCATCTTCATCATAAGGAGCAGTAACCGTTGCTACGATTTGATCGTTGATCAGGAAAACGACCCGAGCGATCCCCTCAGGCCCAAGGTCATCCGTCACTTCTGCAATAATCTCAAGCGGTTCACCCGAAACGATTGCGCTCTCACTTCCAAAAGGTTTGATTATGCTGGCAAGAGGCGCCTTATCAGCCGTAATCTTATAGATGACTGCTGTTGAAAGTTCGGAGGTAAAGCCGTCAACATCAGTTGCAATAGCTCTGTATGCTAAGTGGTCGCCAACCTTGAGACCTCTGGTATCTTGATTGAAGCTAAATGGCGCAACGCCATCGACACCAACCTCTAAATAATCGTTATCGGACTGAGGATTAACAGCCCTGAATAACTTGATGCTATCAATGCCTTTTTCGAGATCGGATGCCTGAACATCGACAACAATTTCACGGCCCAGAGTAATTTCATTACCCGACAGTCTCTCGCCACGATTGTCAAGTACACCAATGCTTTCAACGACGGGGGCTGAATTCTTGCGCAACGTGACTGGGACACTGGTTTCGGCCTGATTTCCTGCACCGTCAATCGCAATCACGTGCATCTGCATGGCCATTTGGGCCTGTTTAGTAGCTTGCCCTTGATAATCCGCGAGCGCTCTTAACTGCAACGAGCCTGAATATGGAGGTGTTAACAGATACTGCTGAGCAACAGCTTCATTTGCATCCAAATGTCCGGACGAATCCTTGTCCGCAAACAAAGTCAGTTTAAGGCTGCTTATCTCCACATTATCAGTCGCATCTATGGAGTAACTCAGGATACCCTTTTCGGAGTAATACGCCCCAGCTATTGGAGAATTCACACTTAGAACTGGTACCGTTGTATCTTCATTAACGCGTACGGTCACAGGAGCAGAAAGAACCGTTTTACCATCACCTGAATATCTCGACTCAGTCGCTGCGGCAGTTAATTCAATATTCTGCCCTTTCTGACCATAAGGGACTTTAATGAAAAACTCAAAGGGGTAACTGGCATCGATTAAATTCAGATTTCCACTAACCAAACCTTTGACAGTTAAACTGATATTTTCAATGCCAATATCATCAGTAGCGTTCACCTGAACCAAAAGATGTTGTCCCTCAAGCACTTGGCTGTCACGAGCAGGATGACCAATGGCAACCACTGGAGGTTCGTCAGACTTGACTCTTAGAGTCAGCGTTTCAGAGGCAAGGTGTCTATCTGGATCGGAATAAGTCGCACCGTAGCTATCCAGGGCTTCGGCGATGAAAACCACATCCGAACCGGCCACAACACTGCTGGGAAGATCGAAACTGAAGCTATAAGGGCCGGTACGTCTGCGTTGTTGAAAGATCTCCTTACCTTGGCTTAGAACCCTCAGTAAAACATTATCAATACCCACATCATCATAAGCGTGTATAAGTACTGAGATTCTGCCTCCTTCTACGAGCAGGTCATTGATGGCGGGCCTTACAATGTCAATAACAGGACGTTCGTCAACTCTAATGGCATATGAGCGTTCAAGGGTATAGTCATTGCCAGCATGATCATAAGCAACCAGCTTCACCCAGGCATCAAACTTAGTATTGGGCTCTAACGCTGCAAGATTAAAACGCTCCAACAGGGATGCCATGGTTGGAATTGCAATTGCCCGGGTGTAAACCGGGGTGTCTATGTTATTGGTGGTTGCGGTAACAAAGTCTTCAGTTGGAATAGAGTCAACATGTGCAACAGCAAGACCATAGTCAAGTTTGCTGTACCCATTTGTAGTCTGCATGCCAAAACCACTGAACACCTTTATTCCAGCGACTTTAACATTATCAAAAGCACGGAATTGCAAGTCAACAGTGCTAGCTTCGGTGACAAAGAGTGACTCGCTGGGACTCAGTAGCGCCAGTGCAGGCTTAATCTTGTCTCCTATGGTTTGCATCAGGACAACATCAGAAGCAACTAATCCTTCATCATCCCGATACTGAGCCTCAACGCTAATGGATTTACCTTCTTTGATAAAGTCAGCTGGCAGCTTCAGCGCAAACTCATAAGCTTTTACATAAGGACTGTTTGCCCTGGCAAAGGCCTCAGCAGTTTCTCTGCCATAAATACGTTCATACTGGTCGTATATTTCGTCTAATTTATCCAGTTCAGTTGCCGCCAACGTTGTGGGAGATGCGTTGAAAACACCGACTTCGACCCCATCAACCAACACTTTCAGATTATTGAAAGTCAGTGACCTGTCATCAGCAAGAACCAGCCGACCGTTTAGGTTAAAAGAGCCGGCGACAATGGACTGCCCTTCTGTAGGCGATACAACACGCACTTCCGGCGACACATTTGCCAATGGGTGGATAAAGAATTGATGGCTCGCCGTATTCCCAAGATTATCGGTCAGTACTAACTCGAACTCTTCAGTCCCTCCACCTTGAGGGCGATAACCAACCTGCTGCTTCTTAAAGAGTACGGGCATGGTGCCACAGGCCACACTATAGTCCTGTGCCCATACCGAGCTGCGACTGCCATCAGCATTGAGCTTGAACAGCTGTGCACCTGCAAGGCCGGTGTCATCGGTAAAAGTGTAATTAAAACGGAACTCATCCCCTCGTCTTAACCAAAACTCACCATATGCGAGTCTGGCGGGGTCCTCGATGGTTCGGTGAGAAACAAACGAATCAATGGATAATTTAGGAGCGTCATTATTGACGATGGGCAACACCTTGGTGATCTGCGAGATCAACCCAGAGTTATCCTCTATCTGAGCACGAAGATACATCTCCTGCCCTACAGGTAAATCGTTCGGCAACGCCACAAGAAGTGATTTAGCAGGTTGGAACAACTCACCACCATGATCAGAGACTTTCCTGTCATTGAGATAGATTGACATCTGCCGATAGGTAAGAGAATTGTCTGCCACCGGAGCCAATACTTGCAGAACCTGTCCCGGCGCCACTTGAGCAACATCTGTTGGCGAAGTCAGGGTAACTTCAGGCTCTTCGGTGTCCGCTGACAACACCAGTCGCTTACTCGGCAATATTGCAATTTTTTGTTCGGCCTTCAGACGTCTGTCGGCAGCAAAGGCATAAACACTCAACTCGAGCTGCTCTTTAAATGCTGGCAATATCCCCAAGGTGTTGGAGCGATAACTTACGCTGCCCGTGCCCGAACTCTGCTGATAATCATTCAACTGCAGCCACGAACGCCCCGCGGGGCTTGAGTCATCTCGTAAAGTGACCGATACACGAAGACTGACCGGAGCAAGCGGGTACAATTGCCCATCAAAGGCGACCGAGTTCAACCGACTTTGGTTTGCCATATCCAGTCTGATTTCTTCGATGAACGGATGCGGCTCACCTGTTAGCAATTCAGGATAAATCAATGCGTAAGCGGCATCCGAAGGAACCACATCACTCAGATTAATTGTATTTGATTCAATGAGTTTAGATTGCCAAATTTCAGGACATTGACTTGAAGACAAGTACTTTACGTTAAACCTGACCGCTTGCTCTCCAGTAACTTTCATTTTGGAGTTCAAAGTAATACGCGTTTTGGCTATTTGCACCTTACCATCAACAATGGAAAGTACATCTCGCTCATCGAACGTTAATAGCCATGGTGCGCTTGCCTCCGGATAATCAAATTCAACCATAGGCTGTTCGTTGTCTTTTTTCCGAACCAAACTAAAGTTTCGTTGTTCATCAAACGTGGTAACAAACTCACCGGAAAACACAGGCTCGTCCGCACTTGCATAATCATCTTCTATAAGGGTTTCAAAATAAAACACGCCCCCTTTTATGGGGACAATGGGACTTAGCTGTTGCAGATGGTTCGTAGCTGGAGCATCTTTTAGGACTTTTAAAGGTCTGAACATCCTCACGCTGTTTGCGTTGTGATCCCATGCCTCAACCCAAATACCAAATGAATCTGTGTAATGTTCTGCCGCCAATATGTCAAACTCAAGGGCCGCAGCAGCAGACGAATTGAGCAATACTCTGGACTCTCTTAAGTTGTCAGCACTAGCGAGCGGTTCTGATTCTTGTCCAGTTAAATAGACTTTATAGCCTTTAACGGCAACGTTGTCTCGAATCTCGAGAGAAATGGAAAGCTTTTGATTCTCAACGACTTCCTCTTTTGGAGAGTTAAAGTTAACAACAGGTTTTACCTTATCTGCCAAGGCTGTGAATGACAATGGCAGGCTCTGAGTTTCATTGACCCCATTATCTGTCGCTAACAGGACCAGTTGGTAATGCTGATTCTCTTTGCCCCAAATAGACTCCGGAAGTTGCAGCGAACCTTCAAACTCAGCTTTAACAAACTCTTTGACGACTGTAGTACCTATGGAATCTGGATTAGGTACGCGTATTTTTTCAAATGACTCACGTTTGGCTAACGACTGCCAATCCAGATCCAACCTATTACCATCTTTATCTAACACAAATGCTTTAAGCCCTGCGATAAACAAATCGTCGGTGACTACAGCCTTAACGTCGATGCCTTCACCGGGAAGTACGGCCAAACCATTTTCAGGCGCTGAAACCGTCAATAATGGTGGGGTTGAATCGTCCAATACGCCTAAAGGAATGATTGTTGTGCCCACCCCTCCATGGATATCTATAGCTTCAACCTGCAGCAAAAGCTCACTGCCTGAACTGATGTTAGGCATCACCATGGCAAGAGAGTAAAGCTGCCCGTTCTCCAGACCTTCAAGCACGCGTTCTGACTTCACCATGTGATTGTCCACAATCTTAAATCGCACAACCTGAATAGCGTCAGCGTCTGTGACTACTGCAGATGCTGTAAACCTCTCACCTTCATATTTTTTGGTACCAGCAGCAGGCTCAACGATATCTACTCGAGGAGGCTGATTTGCTCCCACTGTGAACTCAGCACGTTGCTCAGCCTTATTGCCAAAAACGTCCTCAGCAACCAATACAATCTGCAGTTTATCAACCTTGTTGACCTTATACTTAACGCTATGGGTCAACTTATTGGCTAAAGGCTTGGTAGCAGAGTAGACTTTATCGCCATTAACCCGAAGCTCTACAGAACCGAGTGCTGACGAATCCGCAACAGCAACCGAAATAGGGAACTCAATTCCCTCTAGCAGAATACTTGACGTTACAGGCTGGAGTATCTCAATAATAGGTTTGTCTTTGTCGGCTTTAACTTTTAGCACCCGAGCCAACACATCTGATTGCTGCCCCTGCGAATCGACCGCCAAGATAGTAAAAGAAAGATCCTGAGTTTCATTGGTTAAGGAAAGCTCAGACAAAGGCAACTCAAATTGAAAACTGGTTCGCTTTGCAACGTTCAATCCATTATCAGAATTTATTTTTTTCTGGATTGAGCGACCGTTCGCCGTAGACAAGTTCACTCGAATCTCTTTTACCGCCACATCATCTTCTGCATAGACGTTAAGTGTAAGAGTATCTAAAACGTGTACTTCTGCGCGGATTTCATCAATTTTAAGTGTCGGTACCAAGTCTTGCACAATAGCGAGCATTATCTGAGCAGATGTCGTATTCCCAGCTTTATCCTTAATATTAGCCGTCAGTTGATACTGGTTATTGGCATTCTGTCCTGCATATGCAGGTAAGCTAGCCAAAAAAGCCAAAGAAAACGCATTACCCGTCCCAGGAACTTGCTGTAGCCTGACATCATCAGAGCTAACTGTATCGTTGGAGTTACCCGTTACAAAATAGCGACCAGCGACTTTTGATACTCCATGAATGACTGCAGAATCTACTCCAACATTATCGTAACCCGTCAATTTAACCATGGTGTCAGTACCCGAAACCAGCTCCGCTATTGCCTGCCCTGCGGCGGAAGCAGTTACTGTTGGCGATACGAACTGAACAACTGGAGCTTGGGAGTCCTTTGACAGGGTGACCCTAACTTGTTGGGATTTGGATTGCTGTTCGCCGATGTCTGACGCTACTGCATAAATAGTTAACGCTTGAGGCTCTGGAACAGACTCTGGAGGCGTATATAAGGCACTGTACGGTGGGGTGTTGTCTGTGCCAATTTTGATATCGTTCACATAAAAACTAACCGACTGTAAACCGGTATCATCCGTAGCAGACGCCAGCAGCTCAACAGGAACTCCAGCCGTTAAATTGCTACCCTCTATAGGAGAAGAAATGGCAACTGTTGGAGGCTGATCCCGAACAACAATAACTTCGACTGGCTCACTAAATACTTCTGCCCCGTGAAAATCTTTGGCGTGAATGATCAGCCGTTTTGTGCGCCCTAATTCGGATTCAGGCACATTAATTGGAATTTGCAAAGGATAAGGCGAGCTAACTAATTCATTGTTATATTGTTTATCTTTATCAAATATATGCTTGGTTGCCACTTCGATGTCATCAAGAGTAACTTTGACAGTAGTACCCTTGTATAAAGTATCATCAGCGACCGTAGCCAGCAGTTGCAGTTCTTGGCCTGCTACAACCTGAGTCCCCGTCGTGGGAGCCATAAAAGAAATGAGCGGGGCCTTGTTTTTCACGACACGCAAGCCAATACTTGGCAGGTCTTTAAACCTCTCATTTCGATAAACTCTGAATCCAAGCGCAATACTGTCTTCCGTTAATGAAGTATCAGGTGTGGTTAAGGTCGCCTCCCAAATCTCATAAAGATATTCCTCAAAACGCCCGGTTGCTGTGAGCTTAGGACGCTTTTCCACCACAGGCCGTCTAATGACCTCCTGCAAATGTCCATCAAGCAAATATTCAATTTTAGATATGCTTGGCAGTCGTATTTCGTGGGCGACGGCAATATGGCCAATTTCTCGGACAACTTTCACCTTGAAGGGAGAAGATGCAATCAACTTCTGGCCATTGACAGGCATTTCTACGATCAAACCAGTTAAATCAACTTCAACAGGTTTTTCAATTCTAATCTCACGATTGTCGATGTTCGAGACTTGGCCTGCAGTATCGATGGAATAAGCACCTACTTTGAGCGCTTGTCCATAATAGCTCTCAGGCACTGGCATGCTCATCTCAAAAGGCGATTGGGTTACTTCGCTTATTTTCTTTCCATCCAACAAGAATACCACTTTGCTAACACCCACATCATCTGATACCTGCGCACTAATTGTGACTTGCTCTCCAACACTTACCGAGCTAGGTGAAATTAATTTTGCAGTTGGATTGGCATCCTTGGCTGAAATTCGAAGCTCCCCCTTCACCTCAGGAGCTGTCGCTAAATTAGCCTTTAGCAAGAAACTTCTATCCGCTAGGGTGGCCTGTCTGGCAATAATTTCGTTATTCTTAAGCGCAAAAATGCCTTCTGAAGAAGGCTCTAAAGACAAGTCAATTTCAAATTGTTCAGAAATATCGATCACTGTACCGTCTTCGAAAACGGCTTGGATCGGAGGCAAAGGATAAAACTGATTAAGGGAACCTAGCTGTAAGCTGTTATCTGAGACGCCTTTAAATTGGAGGTGGCTTAAATGCTTATTGAAATTAATCTCCACTGGTATCGAGATGTCATTCAAACCAGCGTAAGAAGCAATAACCTCTGTGTTTTGCCCATTGGCAGCTGGCTCGGTATAAATGACACCACCGCTGCTGACATGGACTGCATCAGGCGATGCTGTTCGATACCTTACCCCGGTACCAGCACCAGCCATTAACGTCTCCCCTCGAAACTCAAACTGAACGACAGGTAAAAGTGCTACTGTATCAAAGGGGCTAGTCAGGACAATTTTCTCTGGTATTACAGACCAAGAAATAGCCTTCTCTTCAATAGAGCCTTGTAAAGTTTCAATACTGGATACTGTTTTCTGATTTCCCGAAGCATCTACAGCGATAGCATTCACCAACAAAAGTGTATCTCTTGATAAATCTGCGCTGGTGACTCCGGAATCAAGTTTCAAATTGAAGTTAAATACATCTTGAGAGTCCGTCGTTGGGAAATCGCGAATATAGCCGCCTGTAGAGGCCAAAGGAGATTTACGAACCTCATCAACAACCCCACCCACGCTTCTAAGTGCTGACGCTCTAAAGACCAACACATCTGCGGCTACATAGCTGATATCTGTGTCATCTGAAGCGGAAAACTCAACTGAAATATAGCGATGGCCATCAGACTCAGAAAGACTAACTGTATCAATTGAAATATGTGGCTGCAGTTGTTCCTGAACAAAAGTTTCAGAAAATTGTTGCTGGCTCCCATTTTGAAAAATAAGCGATAAAGAAGGGTTAAAGCGTTGTTCATTTTCCAAAGTTAAAGAAATTAGGCAACTATGATCATCATTGAAGGTAATTGGCAATAGCACTGCAGAAGACTGTCCTTGGCGTTCAGCACGCTCAACTTTAGTACAGTCTGAATAATAAAAAGCATAACTCTGGGTGTTTGATGCCCCTAGTTTAGAAATTGCTCTGAAGTCATAGGACTCAGTTGCGTAGCAGAGCGCTGTAATAGTGAAATATACCATTACAGAATAAAGTACTCTTAGCAAATCCATTGCTCCCTGATACTACTATTCCTTAGATAAAGGATGCTATTTTGTAAATATGTTTAAATACTGCAGCGGATGCTATTAAATGAATTGTTAATTGTCAAACAGTAACGTTAATAATTCTGTATCATTTCACTAAAATAGAATAAATATTTAGGTTTGATATATCTCGTTTGTAAAACAACCGCCTGTACCGCATAAGTACTCAGCCGTAGTTAATGATTAACTTTAGCCAAATCCAATAAGGGCAAATACAATCGTAGGTAAGGCCTTACTCAACCTCTGCAACATATTTCCACTCACCAGGGGTTTTATCCTGCCCGAAAGGTACACCTAATTTCATGTTTACCATCCTTGTTTAAATCAGACCTGTCCAGTATCGCTGCTCTCAAAAAAAACTTTTCATCAATATATGTAAAATGCATAAAAAAGCCTTAACAAAGAGGCTTATTAGGTAACGTCAACGAAAAATCGTTAGACTTCTGCTTTTAACTGCAACCAGCCTTGTTCACTTAAGCGTTCCCAAGCTGCAAGAATATGAGCGGGTTTCATTGTAGCCTTTCTCGCATTCCAGCTGTGAACCCGCTGAACCAACTCTTCAGCAGACAGTGCAGGATTTGACTCTTGTGTCACAACCCAATGAACCGTTGACAGTAGTTCCATGCCGTTCTGAGACTCATACCCTTCAATTAGCTTAGCGACTTTATCAAAACGTTGCTTAGTGTCAGGGTGTTGCGCTAAGAAACCTAAAGCCTCTTTGGCGGCATCATCTTTGAGATCAATAGGTGTTTCTGGCTTATTCAAACCATCGGCATAACCCGAAATAAAGTGACCTTCCATCTTATCGAGTACGTGACGGAGTACATCAGCGTAAGGCCCATAATGATGCTTTTTAAAAACAACTTTATTTAATGGCTCGCCCACCACAGTCAAAAAGTAAACTAACTTTTGCACTTCAAGCAATGACAATCTGTAGCCAAAACCGGTAGATACATAGCGGTCGATCAAACCTAGAACAGCTGCTCTACCAATAGTCATACGTGGGCGTCGAGTTTGATTGGGCATAAGCTCAGCACTAGGTGCTGTTTGTGGTGGATAAATGCGCCAATCAACATCAGGCAACTCAGCGAGTGAAGTCTGTATTACTTGCTCAACCTCATGCCAGGGCAAACCACCCAATCCACTGCCTAGGGCCGGAATAGCCACTGATTTTAGGCCAAGACGGCGAACTTCAGCTTTAAGGCTCTCCAAACCTGACTCTATGTATTCGAGCTTAGATTGGCCCTTCCAGTGCGCTTTAGTAGGGAAATTGATGATATAAAAAGGTGAATTTATTGAATCAAGTGAAACGGGAAGCACAGTACCTGTCACCAAAGACTTATCGTCACAGGCTTTTTTGTATACTTTGAAGTTGTCAGGAAAGGCTTTTTTAAATTGCAACGCCAAGCCCTTACCCATCACCCCTACTGTGTTAACAGTATTGATGATTGCATCAGCTTGATCATGCAATATATTGCCTTTGTGATAAGTAATCATTTTAACCTCTAGCAATACCACTTTGGCCGTACAATAACCTCAGGCTTATGCTGTACAGCTTGTAGTAATACGCTCACTTCTTCTGCTACCGCTTGGGTTTTTACCCCGATTTGTCGGATAGTGTGCCATGCCACAGATTCGAATGCCAAAAATTCGGCCTGCTTCTCCTCTTTAAAGTCTGACCAATAGCGTTCATTAATGATCCGCTCTAAGTCCAATTCATTAATACGAGTGAAATCATCTATTTGTTCGGCATAATCCAAATCTGCATGTATATCGGTAAAAAAGCAATTATCGTTAGTCAATCGAATGGTGTCGATATCACTGATCAAATGTAATACACGTTCTTGTCCACCTTGATAGTCATCATGGCCTTTATGGATCACAAATAGCATCACGGAGCGAGGGCAAAAATTAAACGGCACATATTGCCCAATAGTCCCACCAGTCGCCACGTTCACAGGGCGAACTAAACGACGCTGTTTAATGTGGCTATAGCCAATATTCTGGTTAACTAAACCAAGTTCAATGCGCTTATGATCGGACCACAAGCATCCTTGGGTGAGAATACTGATCAGATTATCAATGTGAGTGATATGAGATACTTTGACTGTCATTTTTACCTGCAAATCAATTCATTGGCGTAAAAAAGCACTCTTGCCTTATTTATAAGTCAGCTTACTTGGATTTGCTCATTAGCCCAAGACCTAATTAAGTACAACATCCTCAGAAGCTATTCGACAACCTAAATTGGTGAATGTGTCATGTTTGTGATTCGAGAGGCGAGACTTCTAGCCTTTAATCCTCTATGTTAAAGACTTAAGTGCCTCTTCGAATTTCAACACTATACGAGAATGCTCCGTGTGACTTCGGGTACGCATTTGGTCTGCCATGCTCAACCACAGATCTATGGCTTCACGGTGCCCAAATTTGTCAGTTTCAGGATCGACACCCTCCAAATATTTCTCAGGGTTGGAAATTAACTCTTCAATTGAAACACGACCTCTTACCTTCAGTCGGAAAGCGTCTTGTGACCCATAATCGTAAACTGGCAATCTTTGCCCTTGTGCAACTGGTTCAAGCACTTTTGCTGCTACGTAAGATCCATAAACGATCGCATAATTTCTCAGCATGGATGCCAAATTTGCGGCCAAATAACCTCTACAATGCCAATAACAAACGCAACTGTAATGGACCAATTCAAAACGATATATAGTTCGTTGATTAACCTCTCCCACAGGAACAGATATCACCAACACCCCAGAGTCATCAGGATAAAATAAGTTATTGCTGGTGGGCATGTACAAGGTTGCCCGCAAAGGTAGATGCGATTCAAGTGCAAGACTTTTTAGGTAGACATCAAATCCTTGAGGATTTTTATAAAAGGAATGCGGTTCGTAAACCACATCACTAGCGCAATCCAACCAATCTCTATTGATACCAAAAAACTGCGCCGCTTTTTCCATCAGATCAGAAGTTAACACCTTAGTAAGTGATTCTGCAGAGTGACAATCGGCAATACTTAGGCCGTGCCCAAAAAAATCAGGAATTTGACTTGGCTTTACGCCATGGGCATCAAACAAGGCGAGGAAACGGCTGGCGGGTGTCTCTGGTTCAGGTTGCTTTAAAAACTTTTTGACGTAATGAGCAATCTTTTCAGCAAATTGGAAACCGCTTAATAATTCACCGATCCCTATCGCCATCATCACTCCCTGATTTAGAAAGATTTAGTACAAAAAGCCTTCGCATATGCGAAGGCTAAGAAACTACTGATATGTTACAAGGCCGTAAAAAGCCTTACTTTTTGTCACTTAATCCAGCTGCAACATCTTTGAACGCTGCTAACGCAGCTTCTAAATGATCAATTATCTCTTGTTGCAATATTGCTGGTGCTGGCAGATTGTCGAGATTATCCAAGCTGTCATCTTTAAGCCAAAACACATCAAGACTGGCTTTATCTCGATTTATTAACTGATCATAACTGTAATATTTGAATCGCTCGGTTTCTTTGCGTTCAAAGCGATTGTCAGGATTGTAGCACTGAATAAAATCCTTAAGATCGCTCAACACCATCGGGCGTTGTTTAAGCGTGAAATGCATATTAGTTCTTAAATCATAAAACCAAATACCTTTAGTGTGCACTTTTTCATCACGTGGAGCGTTATCAAAGAACACTACGTTCGCTTTCACACCATTGGCATAAAAGATCCCTGTAGGTAGACGTAAAATAGTGTGAACATCACAGTTATTTAGCCATTTACGGCGAATACGTTCACCTGCGCCACCTTCAAACAAAACGTTATCAGGTAATACAACGGCGGCTTTACCAGTATCTTTGAGACTCGAGACAATATGCTGTAAAAAATTAAGCTGTTTGTTGGTCGTGGTCGCCCAAAAGTCTTGGCGCTCATAGGTTAAGGCTTCTTTGTCTTCACCACCTTCAGCATTGGTAATTGTCATACTGCTTTTTTTACCAAATGGTGGGTTGGCTAAAACGTAATCAACCTTATCTTCGCCTTTGATTGCCATCAATAAGGCATCCGCGCGTTCCACTTTCGGCTCACCATCAATGCTACCGATGTTGTGTAAAAACAAATTCATTAAACACATGCGGCGAGTTGAAGGCACAATCTCATTACCAAAGAAGGTTTCATCACGTAAAAACTTCACTTGGTCTTTATTGAGCTTGGATTTAGCAATCGTGCTGGCGTTATCTTTAGCAGGGTTCCAGTGGCTCATACCTTTTTCAATCCACTGACTATCACCATAAGTGATCCAATCACTGGCACTCAAAAAGAAGCCGCCCGTACCACAGGCAGGATCTAAAATCGTTTTCTTAGGCTCAGGGCGCACACACGCAAGCATGGCATCAATTAATGGACGTGGAGTAAAGTACTGGCCTGCGCCACTTTTGGTATCTTCGGCGTTCTTTTGCAGCAAGCCCTCGTATAAATCGCCTTTGGCATCTGCATCCAGGCTGATCCAGCTCTCTTCATCAATCATTTTAACAATGCGCGACAACTTAGCTGGGTCGGGGATTTTGTTTTCAGACTTATAAAAAATAGCGCCCAGCATGCCTGGGGCATCTGCAAGTTTTTTTAATACTCTACGGTATTGATCTTCCAGCGCTTCTCCGGTCAGGCCTGTTAATGAATCCCAGTTATAGTTACTCGGTACTTTGGTATCGCGTGAATAAGGCGGCTGTGAGTATTCATGTGCCATCTTGAGAAACAGTAAAAAAGTTAACTGCTCTAAGTAATCACCATAGCCAACACCATCATCACGTAAGGTATGACAATAATTCCAAACTTTTTGTACTAATGCGGGAGCATTCATTTCTACTATCCAAAGCGACTAACGGACAGCACTAGGGATTACTGCTGTCTAAAGGGGCAAGATTATACCGATTTTTGGCAGAATTGGTTGTCTCTTTTCGCTGTTCGGCTGCATGAACACAGAACAGACTGAATGTTATACTCAGTAAATACAAATTTCGTTGCTCAGACAGTTGCTCATTCTGCGGCAGTATGTAAACGACGTTGAACTTGCCCTAACCCTTGCATAATTTACGCGTTACTTATGTGGGTTTAGCTGCCGTTAATCAGAGCCTGCTCCTTAGTAAATATACATTAAGCAGCCTCTCTTTGTGGTAGAGCATCTCTAATTAAAGCAACAACTAGAGCGTTATCAGATTCAAAATGAAATCTTAACATCCCAACTACCTTATCTTTAAGATATCCAAGACCCTGTTCCGGATTTCTTTTTTTGTAATTTTCAAATTTCACTAGCCCTTCTAGCACTTGAACATCGGAACTATTGCGATCTAAATTTAAGTTTTGTAAAAAATCACCAACCTCTCTTAATACTGCTTCATAGTTCGGTGAAAGCACAGTCTCTTTAAGGCGCTTTTCAATTGAGAAAACTTCATTCCACGTTCTTGTCTCTTCAATATCAGGGGAAATGGTAATATTCCAATTTGGTTTGTTATCTAGCAATGTAATTGGTGTTGTATTAATTAAGCTAATTTCCGCCTTGACAGTCCCATAGGGATTTAGTGCTTTTCTTCTTATGTTATTTTTGAAAAGTAAATCCTGTTGTAACTTATAACTCTTATTACACTTACCACCCATAGGAACCAAATTAAATAAATTTGCAGCAGACGCTATATATTGATCTCTTAATAAATAATGGTCTTCATCTTCTCTTTTTAAACCAGGGGCTTCAAAAGGTTCATAGCCACAAAACGGACAAGTCTTACTTATTAATGAATTGTAAATGTCATTATAATGGCTATCTCGTGATTTCGTTCCGGTTAATAGTTTAAAACCTTCAATAAATATTCGTTCAAAACAATCTATAAATAATCCAATATCAGCATCTACGACGGTTAGGTCTGTTGTCCCATCTAACAATCCATTGATATCATTTTGACAATCAATAAAAGCTAATGCTTTATTTCGTTGCGCTATCGAAAGCGGGGTTGCTATATTTTCAAGCTCCACTAATAAATCACGTATTTTCCTGCGATTGCTTAATTTAGTTCTATGCCTTTGTGGTAACACGTGCGGCCAAAGAGGTACAGCAACTCCATTATTAAGATTATTAAAGATCAGTGTTATAGCTTCATAGATACTCTCATAAACAAAATTATTATTTTGCGCAGCATCGATAGGATAATTAACGAACATTAATTCTCCTCGCTCGAAATTAATGCTAACTTGGCAGCCAATTTCATTCGTTCTGTTGATTCACCCAAGTTCGCTATCGCATCTTGGAGCTGACTCTTTGTACCATTCACCATTAATTCTTTAATCTGATCTCTTGGTAATCCTGAGATTTGTGGTGAAATATCAAAACACTCTGCAAGAATGGCATCAAATTTACTACCATAAGTCTGGATTCTTGGATTTCTTGATTCAATCTCACCTTTTTCATTTTTACTAAAAATAAGAACATTATTCCTGTCCATATCAGAAGGAACAAATGGTGAATGAGTTGTTATTAAGCAGTCTTGTATTGCAGCTAGTGATTTTTCTGAGCGTTTCCCCTCGTTCTCACATTGCGATTTGCTCGCTGTAGGTAGATTCATGATCTTGGAAATAAATTCCACTCGCCATTTAGGATTAAAGTGGCTTTCAGGTTCATCAAGTAAAAATAAAACGTTAGGAAATGATGCCATACAAATAGTACCTAACAATTGCGTTAATTGATGCTCCCCATCTGATAGCGATACATAATCTACAGGCTCTTCACTTTTTTGTGAAATAAACTCAACACGCTCAAAACGAAATACTTTCTGCCGTTCCATAGGTTCTGGTAATCGGGATGCAAACCGTCGTTGCTCAACCCCTTTTTTGAAGGCCTCTCTATCTTGTTTGGGAATAATGAGGTCATTAAGCATTGCGAGCTTATGGAAGCAAGAATATAGTTCTAAAGCACCTGACTTCCAATAGTATTCAAAGGCTTGATAGGTCGCATCTTGAACGAGAAAATCAAAAGTGTAGGTTAGGTTTTTAGCATCGTAATCAAAGCTAGTAGCTGAACGTTTTAAATACTCAACATACTTTTGAAGCTCTTTTGTCAGTTGAACTTTGCTCTTTGCAGACGAGCCATATTTTAGTTGCACAACACAGCGAAAAGATCGCAGCTTTTTAAGGTTCGGTTCATGTATTAAATGTTCACGCACATTTTCGGGGTTCAATAATAAGTTCGCAATTAACACTTCTAGATTAGTACTGTAATCAATTAGCAGCATTCGTGAGTCTAAAATAGGCAAGGCTGATTTATCTTTATCTAACGCATTTTGGCTGACCTGTTTAGCATAACCTGCGCGACTGACAAAAAAGGGAATGCTTAGCGTTTCATTATCACCAGACGTATAACCTATTACCTTTGATGGTAATAGAGTTTCAATTTCACTTATGTTAGTCACCAAAGTCCAATCGTCATCTACAAATTTTTCAATGGCAATATCCATTTTTTTGCTCGCCATTTTTCGACGATAAAGCTTGACCTTCTTTACTTCCCCATCAGATACCAGCGAGTACTCTAGCTCAAATTGAATTTGACTATTGGGCGTACCTTGCTCTTCATCTGGCAAATATTTTTCAAATACGGCTTGAAATATTTCGGCAATAATTTGTAAAACTTGTGATTTTCCTGTGCCATTTGGACCAATTAAACACAATGGTGAAAAAGCATCTGTTTCAACCAAACCATTACGAAAATTTATTATCACGCCATTCAATAAGCCGCCGCAAGTATCGGCATCAATTATGTTTAATCGGATAAGTTTCATTTATCTTCCTTGATAAACGTTATCGCATTCAACTTCTGGTCGAATACTTGTTTAAAGAGTGGCTTATTAGCACTTAACATTTCAAATACACAATCTTTTAGCTGGTCGTAATCACCTTGAAATGTTTTTTGTAATTCGCCAAACGTAAAACTGTTTCCTTCATAATCACTCACCCACTTGGTAAGCTCTTCGGTTGTTATATTTTTCATGGCTGACTTTATCTTTATTTGTTTAGTTTTGGGCTTTTTTGCCAAAGCTTCACACTCTTGCTTAATTTTATCAAGCAATACTGAAGCGGGTTCGTCATTAGGATCTTGCGACACTAGTTGGCCGGAAAAAGCCGACTTTAAGATATTTTTACGCTGGGCATCTGAGGCCACTAAACTGAATTTTATCGACTTTACTTGAGTCTCAATTTCTTCTGCTTGAAACTTATAAAGTTGGTGTATTTCTTGTTGTTCACGAACACAGGGTATAGGTACACACATCGATCTTACAATCAGTAAATTTAAATTTGGTTGCACACCACCAGAAGCTTTGCTTCTCATTTTCTGGTAGCTATCAAGCAAATATATTTTTAGAAACTCTTTTAGAACTGAGGCCTCACCTTCTAGAATAAGCGCTGCCAAAGCTTGATTGATGGTTGCAGGGATTTTTAGCTCTGCACTCATTCCTCTTGTTTTTCCTTCACCATACATTGCTACAAGCAAAGTACCTGCAGGATAAATTTTTAATCGACATTCATCTACAGCCGTTTGAGTTATAAAAGTGTTAGCTCTATAGACACTTTCTTCATTAACCGCACCGCTAGTTACCCAAGGTATATCACCATTATCATAATAATCATTTCTTGATTTTAATGGTGTAACCCCCGTGCCTACAGAAGCAAGCTGATCAATTGTTGCCCATACCCAACCTTTAGGCAGTTCAGGCAAGTCGGGGGTATCGGGTTGAACGGGTTCGGGATATGCATCTTGCCAGTTTTTAGGAGGTGTTTTGCCTTTTTCAGCAAACTCAGTGAGCTTTTGTTGCTGCCACTGCTCGCGGCGCTGTTTTAAAATGCGTGCTAGCAGTTGCTCACCTGTTTCTTGCACTCGGTCGCTATTTTCAGCGCGCCATTGCTGAGTCAATGAACCTTCAACTGCACTTTTTAATAGCGATTGGCGGTATTGGCTAAGTTTGGTTTGTGCGGCTTTGAGTTCTTCAATCCCGTTGTCAAACTCGGAAAATAGCTCCTCAAGCTTTTCTACCAATCTATCTTGTTCTTTTCTTGTTGGTAGCGGTAATGGGATACTCTGAATCGTTTTTGATGAAAGATGCTTTACTGTCACAGCAGATGTGCTTTGATTTATTGCATCTAAATAACCTGGTAGTAGGTACGCTAAAAATTTTTGATTATAAAAATTTTCATTTGCAGTCAATTTGCAAACGCGTTGATTTAACAGTGCAATGCCGCTTCGCCAAAATGCTGAGTGGAAGTCACCATCCATTCCGACCAGTAAATCGCCACTATTCACAATGTAGTCTTTAGAGTAATCACCTTCGTAAGTTGTATCGGTTTTACCTGAAACGATATCTCTGATTCTGATGAGAGGTAAACCTTTTCCGGTGTTAAAACCACTTGATGAGAATGCATAGCCATTGACGACTTCCACAACATCTTGAAGAGTTACTCTTTCCCACGTTTCATGTTTGTTTAGCAACCCAGTTGTGTCTTCTGTAACTAATTCATTTATATCTTTAGAAAATGCCATACTATGCAATTAATTCCTGATTCATTTCAGCCAATAGGCTATCTAATTCGTTATTTTGGCCGTTGTTGTTTGGGTTGCTAACAGCAAATAAGCCCCAGGCTTTTTGTAAACCGCCATGGTCGGAAAAAGGACTGTAGTCAAAATCATCCCGCTCGATGGCGCAGCTGGCGGCAATATGATCTTTGATCAAGCGTAACCACTGGGTTTGCTGCTCGGTAAATGCGGTTGAGCGCTGGGCATTATGACGGAAAATCCACTTTTTAAACTTGGCATCGACCTGTTCGGCAAAGGGTTTGAGTTCACTGTCTAACCCCATGGCAAAACGGATCAGCGAGATGATATCAGTCAGTTGCCTTTGGCTGCTCACTTTTTTGCCCTTGTTTTTACCTGACGCTTGCTGGCTGCTCTGATTAAGTCGCTCATAAGCGCTCCACAGCTTTTCAGTGGTCAGCAGCAAAGGTGGCTTACTTAACGCTTGGTGCAGTTCTTCTAACATGGCAAAGGTTAAGCCTCTGCGCTGATACGGCTGCTGGTAAAAAAAGCTTAAGGCTTGAATATCATCTTTATGCTGCTCGATGAAGTCTTTAAAGCTTTGAATGACTTTTGCAGCATTGTCGGCAGCTTGGCTACTGTAACCAGAATAAGTCACCGTATCTAAGTTGATATGGTCGATAAGCTGCTCACGCTGCCTGCGGGCCGATTCTATGCCTTCACGCGTGGCCGGATTATCAAAGGTTTGGCAGGCCTTATCAATCAACTGCTCTTTAGCACTTTGGCGTTCGCTCTCGGTTAAAGACTCTTCATCAAGGGTAATGCCTGCCGCTTTAGCGTTAGCAAGGGCTTGCTGATTAATCGCATCTGGGTCGAGCGCAGTGAGCAAGTCTCTGGCCACTTGCGGTAACGGTTTACCGGTAAGCTTTTCAACCTCGGCTAGCCCGCGCTTATCCAGCTGTTTACTTAAACGGGTTAAACGATTCGCTAAGCTTTGAATGGTGTCATCATCGCGATGGCCCATGGCCACACCTTGCAATAAATCTTTCAGTGAGAGATTAGGGCTACGCTCTAGTGGGCGGCTTTCGGTTTTGAGTGACTTTTCAACGCCAACGGCATCAATGAGCACAAAGCGGTCTTTATCGCTGGTGGCACTTTTACTGACGTTGTGCAGATCTTCATAACTTAAACTACGAACGCCACGGCCTTTCATTTGTTCGTAATAGCCTTTACTGCGCACATCGCGCATAAAGAGCAATATTTCGAGTGGTTTAACGTCCGTGCCTGTGGCAATCATATCCACCGTTACGGTAATGCGCGGATTAAAGTCGTTACGAAAATCATTCAAAATGCCATCAGGATCTTTGGCGTTATAAGTGACTTTTTTACAAAACTCATTACCTTGGCCGTATTCTTCACGCACAATTTGAATGATGTCGTCGGCGTGGCTGTCGGTTTTAGCGAAAATCAGTGTTTTGGGCACTTCTTTACGATCTGGATAAATCTGGGTTTCAACGGCCTTTTTCATCGCCTTAATGACTTGGCGAATTTGGCTGACATTAACAACTGAACGGTCTAGATCTTTGCCAGTGTAACTGTTGTCTTCTTCTGCCTGTGCCCAACGTTTTTTGCGAGTCAGTTTGTCGCGGTGATCAAGCCATTCTTTGGCTTTTAACTCTGCGCCTTTATTGCCGATTTCGGTTTCAATTTCATAGACGTCGTAACCGACGTTGACACCATCAAGCACTGAGTCTTCATAGCTATATTCAGCAACGATATTTTCCTTAAAAAAGCCGAAAGTACGTTTATCAGGCGTGGCGGTTAAGCCAATGATGAAGGCATCAAAGTAGTCGAGCACTTGCTTCCACAAGTTGTAAATAGAGCGGTGGCATTCATCTACAATAATAAAATCAAAGGTTTCAACAGGCACGGCTGGGTTGTATTTTACCAACTTGGCTTGCTGCTGGTTTTGCTTCATTTCGTGTAGTGAAATGTCCTCGGCGCTTTCATCAATTGGCTTACCACTTAAAATCGAATACATACGCTGAATGGTACAAATGCATACCTCGGCAGCACTATCAATTGTGCTGCTAGTTAAGCGCTGAACGATATGGTTTTCATGGAAAAAGGTTTGCTTGCCTTGCGGTTTAAAGGCATGAAATTCTTGCTGTGCCTGTTTACCTAAGTTGCGGGTATCAACCAAAAATAAAATACGTTTTGCGCCGCCATGATTTAGCAAACGGTAAACAGCATTAATCGCAGTAAAGGTTTTACCAGCACCCGTAGCCATGTGAATGAGTGAGCGTGGGTGGTTTGCTGCTAATGATTTCTCAAGCCCAGTAATCGCACTAATTTGGCATTCGCGCAGTTTTGCTTTGGGCAATTCAGGCATATTGTATTTTAAGCGCTTGCGCAATGAGCTTGCTTGCTTTATCCACTCTTGCAGCGTTTCTGGCTTAAAAAAATGGAAAATTTCCCGAGATCGAGGAGCAGGATCTCGAAGGTCGGTAAACTGAATAACTTGGCTAGTGGCTTCAAACAAAAATGACAGCGGTTCTTGATTATTTTGAAACTTAATTTTGCTACTCGCATAACGAAGGGTTTGCTCTTCAACTTGCGATAATATGCTGTCATCTTTTTTGGCTTCAATTACGCCAACGGCTTTGCGATTAACAAACAGGATATAGTCGGCAGGGCCAGAATCGGTAGGGTATTCACGGATTGCAACACCTAAGCCTTCACCTAGATTAGCTGCTGGCCAGGTTTGTACTTTCCAACCAGCAAGCCTAAGCAGCTCATCAATTGATAAACGAGCTAGGGTTTCTGGTTTTAATCCGTCAATGTCCATTTGAAGTCCTAATATTTAAAGGTGAGCTTAGCACCGCTGGCACCATCTCTTTATAGCTTGGAATTGTATCGACCATCCCTGTGCCTCACCTCTTATTATTCTTGTGGCAAAAACAGCAACGGTAATCGCCTAAATGCTCTCAAGTACTATGTTTAAAGCAGCTCAATTAAACGATTACACTATTTAGATTGATGCACATAATTTTTAGGATTGTGTCAGAAAAGTTCCATCTAATCCAGCGAGATAGCACACAGTCTTTGTCCTAAGCTGTCAGGTAGTTGGTTCGCGGTATCCCTTGGGGTATCTTCAAAGCCTTTGCTGGTGAATTGGCGATGTAACTACGTTCTCTTCGTCTTTTGAAACATAACTGGAGTTAAACGCTTTGAAGGCGAAGAACTACGGGATGGATGTCTCAACCCATTGTGTTGATCATCAGGGCGACAAGACAAGCGCATGCCGGTGAGGGCGATACGCTTGTCTATACGTCAGTTATTGCCCTGTTTGAATAGTCTGTGCCATTCCAGTGCTTAATGCATCGTGGCAGTTAGGCTGGTCGTGTTATTGCGATAGTAACTGAGCAAGCTCAGTAAGCTCTGAATGTTGTCCTTACCCTAGCTTGTTTCCGGTCGTTCCCTTGGTTAATTAGGTTGTTTTTAGTTATTGCTCATAGGCTTATTTATAGAGGGATTCAGCCAAGAAAAAGCATTTCAATTTAGTAATGGAGGACGCTCTTAGCCTTTGAAGGCAGGAGGCGGTAAGGAATATCCTGAAGTTAATTAATGTGCAGTAAAACGGATGTTGATATGGGCTTAAACGGTTTCACTTTGGGCATCTCGCTCCTCTATTCTTGTTAAAATCCATTCTTGCACTTCACTTTCTACCCAAGCGGAAGCTCGGCTACCGAGTGACACGGGTCTGGGAAATGTTCCTTCTGCGATGTACTTGTAGATAGTGGAACGGGCTAGACCGGTGTAATCCATAACTTTAGGTAGGCGAATTAGTTTCATGATGAGTTTCTCGGTTATTGTCTCATCACATATGTCCTTCGAGTAATTTTTAACTTTTTTCCTTATTTCCAAATCTTTTCAGATATATATCACTCCTGTGCATAAGCCCATTAACGCTTTCAAGGAGCCTGATATGTCAACAAAATCGATGTCCTCCCAACCCGTAAAGCCCCCATTGCTAAACCAACCGATCAACCATTGGCCGCAAACTGCCGAAGCGATCCTAGCCTCTGCCGCCAATATCATTGCTGAACGCTATGTAAAGAAAGACGCCTACAACAACCCTCAAGCCACTAAGGATTTTTTGACTTACAAACTCGGCGGTTATGAGCGGGAGGTGTTTGCGGTAATGCTGCTCGATTGCCAACATCAATTACTGGAGTTTAAAGAGTTGTTCTTTGGCACCTTAGATGCTGCCAGTGTTTATCCCCGCGAAGTGGTTAAGGCGGTGTTGGCCGTCAATGCGGCGGCGGTCATCTTTGCCCATAACCATCCATCCGGCGAATCAGAACCTTCGGCTGCAGATAAGAACATCACCAAACGGTTAACCGATGCACTGGCGCTGATTGACGTGCAGGTGCTTGACCATATTGTGGTGGGTCGTACACCGGTGTCCTTTGCTGAACGAGGCTTACTCTAGCCCCGCATTCAAGCTGCTTTTTATCACTCCCACTTAAGGAGTCAAACATGATTGAATTTACCGACAGCTTTTCACAGGCCTGTGTCGCCGAGGCCTGCGCCGCTTTTCCTGAGCTGCGTAACCGTTTGGCGGTTGAACTGATTTTGCCAATGTTTGTGCGGCCGCTCAACGCCATGGGCCAAGTGATTGGAAAGCCAGTCGTTGCACCACACCGCGAGCTACATAAAACCGTATTATTTGTTTTTCACCGCGATGTGGTTGAGCACTTACCCAAGGAGATTGCCTTCTGCCGCTATGTTTGCCCCTGTGACACTTATGGTGTGCCTATGGGTGAATGGCAACGGGTGATCAACGGCGTGTACTTTAACCATGGCAGCAATGAGCAACCCAATTGGAGCGTCCATACCTAATTTTGCAAACCGTTACCTAAACGTCATCTAGTCCACTAATCACTTGTATTAGCCACTTGTATTTATCACTGCTTTAGCTCGCCAGCTAACAAGCAACACACTCCCAAAGTTTCACCCTTTCAACCATAGAGGTTCCTATGACAACCCTTAAACTTTTCGATATCGAGCACGCTTGGGGCCTGCCCCGTAAGGTGTCCCCCCGCTTTGGTGCGAGACTGATTTTGCGTGGACTGCATTTGGATTATCTCAATGACAGAGCAAGTTTTGTCGGTGAGTTTTCACCTGAAGTACGCAAACGCTTTAATCACGCTTTCCCAAAATTAGTTAAACAACTTGAGCGATTAGTCGTCACCGGTGAGGTAGATGCAAGAGAGCAGCACTGCGTCACCATTGAGCACGATGACTTTACCTGTGAGGCCGATACCTTAGGCAGCCATGGTTATTTGTATATTGCCGTCTATCAAACCGCTGACAAACCACTACCCGCATTAACACACAGCCCTTCAATAACCTTGTAACACCAAAGCGCATCCTGATACCTCATCACGCTCCATCAGACTCGTTTCACGCAATCTTTACCCCACCAGCAAACACAACAAGAGCCCAGGAGTTGTAGCTCCTAGGCTCTTGCGTGTGCGCGTAAATCAAACAAGGAATATCCGATGACATTAACCATTAACCGTAACCAACTGCCATTAATGCCTAATCGTTTTTACCAGGTCATTGAAAAGGAACTGGCTGACGTCGATCCAAAAGATGCCAATGCAATCACGCTCAATTTTAGAGATCCCGATTACAGCGCCGAAGCGGGCGGCTTTCATCCCGTCGAAGTGCGGCTTGAGAAACAGCAAGAACTCTGGCGTTTAGTGTACGTCACCGACTTTGCTTTTCGCGGCCATCCATTCCCTGGGCTCGTTAAAGACATCGATATCTGCTTTAACAGCAAGCAGGTCTATAGCCTATTTAGTGGCTGGATTGGGGAGCGGGAATGCAGAGCATTAATCGATTTATTTACCCAAAACTTTGCCACTTATTTCGATATGGGCGTTTACAAGGTGAAGGTCAGTTTGGATTAAACCACTTAGCCAAATGAAGTTTCCAGAATCCTAAAACGGGAACACTCAAACCCTTGCCCCATGCGGCTCTCAACAACGCAAGTACCCAAAAACACGCTATAGCAAAAAAGAGGAACATGACCATGCCTGAAGTTCAAGCCGTTAAAGATCAAGACACCGTTAAGCTTATCAGCTACCTACTGGAAAGACAGTTTAGCCAGCAACTGGCCGATGTGTGGAATATCGGCCTTAATCTCGCCCTGCGGATCTCCGACTTACTCTCGATTAAGTTCAGCGATATCCAGGACGATAGACTCATCATTAAGGAATCCAAAACCGGCAAAATCGCCAACATCAAACTCAACTCAAAAACGCTAGAACGGATACAGCGTATTGCACGCGAGCATCCTAACCATATCTACCTCTTTCAGTCCTACCGTAATCAAAGAGCGAAGCACATCAAACCCGCGCCTTTGTCACGCCGCTATATTTGCCGCGCACTAGCGATGATTGGTGAAGAGCTCAAAATCGCTTTAGGCACCCACTCAATGCGTAAGACGCGAGGCTATCTGCTGTATCAACAAACCAAAGATATTGGTCGAGTAATGAAGATGCTCAGGCATAGCGCCGAAGAAACCACCCTTCGGTATATCGGTATTGAGCAAGACGATATCGATAAAGACTTTGTCGAGTTAGAAATCTAACCCGCGCTTATCAGTAATGGATAGCGTCTCATTTTAAATCCTCACACAGCCAACTTACTATCAATGCGAACACCTGCAACTAACCTAAGTCTGCATGGCGAAATAGCACGTCGCAATGATAGAACCTTGGCTAAGGAAACATTCATGCAAGCATTACAACCTGGCGATCATCTCGTCACCAATATCGATTTTCTTGGCTTAACCGAACACCATGGCCTGTATGTTGGCCATGGCAATGTCATTCACTTATCTAAACAGGGCATCATCGAAGAAATCGATCTGCAGCAATTTGATGGTGGCCATAAGATCAGAGTGAAAAAGTCCAGCCTGTTTCCCCATCAAGCTATTGAGCTTGCACGCAGTCAACTGGGTTATACCTCATACGGCGTTGCTACGAACAATTGTGAGCAGTTCGTCAACGAATGCTTAGAAAGAACCAGCACCTCCAATCAAGTCAGTAATCTCACTCACGTTGCCCTGCAAGGCTCTGCCAGAGCAGGCTTACTGGGAAGTACTGCTTCAAAGCTGGCCACGGGAACCGTCGCAAACGTCGTGTTAGCCTCTACCGCAGTAAAAATGACTGGCGAATACCTAGGGCTACCCGATAACCTCAACACGCTCCTAGGGACGCCAGGGGATCTTGTTGCTAAGCCTGCCGAATGCCTACTAAAAGGCACCACGCAAACCCTGGGTGAGAGTTATGATTGCTTAAGCCAAGGTGAGATTGCCGATGCAGGGATCAAACTCGTCACAGGCAGTTTAGAAACCGGCTTAAACACCATGCTGATGACAGCAGAAGTGGGCATCAATGGCGTAAAAGCCGGTGCAGAGCTAATAGCCGATGCATGGCACTGGCTAAGGTCATAAGTATTGAAGTCAACTCTTTAACAACGAAGCGGCCCTCAAGCCGCTATCGTTGACACACTTAAGGACCAATACAGCTCAGGTCCCACAGCTAAGCACCTTTATTTTTTAGCTTAAACCTTAAGAAGCTAACTCTGTCACCACGCTTAAATACGACTACAACCGAATGAACGTGTTTTATCGCCATAATGCTTAGTCTCTAGCTTGGCAAAATAGCTCAAGCGGAAGAAAGCACTCGCAAAGGTTTGAGGATAATTCGGTGCGTTACGATTGAGATAGTAAACTGGCGTATCTTCAGGGAAATGGACTAAATGCCGCGTACTGAAATCATCGAGCCCTAAAGCACTGGCCCAGGCTTCAACAATCTTAGTACTCAGGTTTTGACCACTTCGATTGTAATTACCGAGATGGTTATAGGCATCGTTATTGAGGAAGATAGCAATATGGTAATGGTCTGTATCGGCATAAGCTCGCTCCCTTGCCCAAATATAACGCAGGGTACAAGGATGCACCCGCTTACCCTCACGGCCCTTGATAAGCCTATCATTCTGGATTTTGGCGTTCAGAGATTTAAAGAATTTGCTGATCACCGTTGAATCATAAACTATAGGTGAGTCGCGAAAATTGAGCTGTGGTAGATGCAAATCAAACCGCACCATAAAGGTACGAGGGTGCTCAGTCAGAGCCGCTTGTAAAGTCTGTAGAATGGCGCTTAAGTATTCAGCGCTTAGTGGTCTAGGATAAACATTGAGGCCTTGGTATTGGCCATTGCTGATGACGGTAAGGTTGGTATTGAGTGGATGACGTTTTGACATGTTGAGTTCCCATATTGGTTATTGTTCATAACGTATGGGGTTTGTGTAATTTATAACTCAAAAGCCCTAAAGGGCTTGATATCACTTGCAAGAGTTAGCTCGCCTATAAGAGCGACTAACTCTACTCAGCAATCAATGCACTGATACTAAAGGTTAAAATGTAAGTAACGACACACCTGTAGTAATAACAAACAGACAAATCGCTGCACTAAATCGCCAGCGCCCAAGGCACAAATGATCAGGCCAGCCGGGAAATCATGGCATTGCGTCACTCGATAGTTAAACCACTGAAGTCAACATCACCTCATGGTTCCGAGTTGCAAACATCTAGGTCATGGACTTTGCCCGTGTTGACGTACACTCGTTTCACAACTTGAGCTTGCGAAACAGGATACAGGCCAAGAATAGAACGGGTGGGCTTAATGCTGACTCCTTCTGTCTGTTTATCTTCCAGGACAAAAGCAGATGAAAACGGCATGTCAAAATGCTGTTCGAGAATGGCTATCTTGCTTTCCAAGGCTTCAATCACTGGCAAAATAATACGATTTGCTAAGATTTGAGAAAACACCTCCAGATCCCAAAAATCAAGCGAGTCACCATCCTCACGACTTTGTGATGCGAGCTCCCGACATTCAGCATCTCCCACTTCAGCAACAGCTTCACTACCTCGGTCCTTGGCAAGGACAGCCCCTTTTTCAAATCTGGGCTCAAGCTTCATGCGAAATTCTGCTGCCAGTTGAAGAAACCAAGTCTCATCACGGTTTTCTCCGGAAAACACCTTCTGAGCGGCTAAGAGCAGTATTTTTTCATACAGAAAATATTTCAACACTGGTCGACGCTTCAGCTCAGCAAACAGCATCCAACTACGTTCTGAGTTCCCTGTACATGCAAGGCCATCAAATTTTTCCTTTGCATTTTCATAGATTTTTAGTTGCCGCTCCTTTCTATCGGCATCTTTTTCTCGCTGTGCATTGCGATACCCTGTTAAGCCCCCCAACGAGCGAGCTATAAGGCTGTTTAGCATCTCCTCGTAGTCATACCCAATAGCTTGTTCACAAGTAACAGAGCGGAATATCGCACTAGAAAACCGCTCATTTGTAATATCTAGCAGATAAATTGAAGGCTTGGATCCAAAAATCACCTTTGAAGTGACCCCAGAACTCAACTTCCTAAGATATCTAAGCCTAGAAAGCTTATCTAGCTGTGAATTGAATTGGTCATTGCTCATTCCGGTCATCTGAGCAATGACTGAGAATCCCAAGTTTTCCACCAGACCGTACTCATTTGCGTGAAGCAAGAAGACGCAAAGCAGTAAACGATTGCTCAACGTCAAATGTTGGTGATTGTTGTAATGTAATTCTTCGATCAGACCAGCGTGAAATCTTGGATGTTCATCATCACATAAAATAGCAAGCAGTTTATTGGTCGCAAAATACTGTGATGTGGGTCTGCCAGCCCTAACTCCTAGATGAATGTGACTCCTTTCAAAAAAACCTTCAGTAGTCATGTAGGCAAGAGACGACATGACAACATTCTTAGAAACGCCTAGCATTTTTGCTATCTCTGCTACGGGTAATGGGACCCCAGCTTCAGGTGCAAAAAATCTAAACCATAGGGAAATAAAAAATCTGGATTCTGGTTTGGCACCTTTGAGCGAACTAAGTAAGCGCTTCATTTGAATTTCAATGATAGAGAACTATTAATAAATACTTCCATAACAGGTAGGTAATTGCAATTTAAAATTACTAGTAAATTACTAGTAATTGAAAACAAAAAAGTGTTAAAATCACAGTAAATAAAATTTTAAAAAGTATTTACATTATTACAATTAAGTGGTGAAGGTTGTTTGCATGATGGACATTAAGCGCCAGGCCGAATTTGAAGCAAAGTTTGACTTCTTTTACCGAAACAAAACGCACAAATTGCTACTGGCTTGGGTGACTAAATACCTTTACAAAAAAGGGATTTTTTTTAGCCAGAATCCAACAATAATTGAAGTTAAATCGACGCTTTTCAATTGGTTTAAAGACAGTAATGAAAGAGCCACTTTCGAATTTTATCGAAAAATGGAAAAAGCATGGGAAGCACACAATAGGAGGCTTGCATGCAAAGCAAAGATGCTCAACATCAGTGTTTCAATCGAGCATAAGAACAAATTCAAGGAGATGGCAAAAGAGGCAAAAATCACGAATATTCAACTTTTTCAGTCTCTCATCGATGATAACTATAAGCTTCTCATCGGCTTAAAGGATGAGGAGCGCAAAGGTAAAGAGGCGGAAAAGGCGAAAAAAGCTGAAATAAAGTACAATCAGTCGTTTACAGATACGAAGCTTAACGATGAGCTTCATCTACAGAAACATTATAACAACCGATTAAAAAAGCAGATGACTGCGCTAATGAGTGAACTTCAAGCCGTAAAAGACAATTCATCAATTCTATTCGCTCTCATTGAAAAAGCTGTAAAAAACCGCTCAAAGCTCACTGCTGACCATCTGATTCAAGCAACTAGAGCCCATACTTTAATCGACATTGTGCAACTTCCCTTAGAGAAGCCCGTAGAGGCTACAGAATCGGAAGAAAGCAGTGAGCAAAACCAGACTTCAGGTCCCCGCCCTAGAAAACGAGCAAGACCAGCTAAAACGGCTAGCAAATAGTAAAACAAAGAATCATCTCGTTAAGGCATTAGCATATGGTGGGTATATCGGTGGGTATCAATGCGAATTACCACAGGATAAAACATGCTATCCATTGTTAAATAATGACTTTTTTGTAAATAAAAATATTCAGATCCAAAATGTAGAGTAATGATATTTAACACGTTTTAGATACCCAAAAGCCCTTAATGTAAGGGCTTTTTGTATTTTATGGCACTGAGGAAATCCCTGTTAAAGCACTCACTCTGCGTCACTAATATCGAGTGCGAAGTGCTGAGCGAGGCTCTGTGAACAATTGTTTACGGTAACAGGATTTTTTGCAGCTCTTGGTGCGAGCTCACTTGATAGTGCGGGGTGATACCGGTAGGTACATCATGGCCGTGGACGTTATACCAGCAAGTATGAATACCAGCATTGATGCCGCCTTGGATATCTGAATGCGGGTTATCGCCGACCATCAACACAGTATCGCGCTCAGGATGACCCATGAGTTCGAAGGCGTGCTCGAAGATACCCACATCAGGTTTGGCTATGCCGACTTTTTCTGAAATCACTAAAATATCAAAATGATGCTGCAAGCCTGTACGCTCTAATCGCACGGTTTGTAGTTCAGTGAAACCGTTGGTAATGATGCCTAGTTTAGCTTTACCTTGCAGCGCGGCTAATAACTCGCGGGCACCGGGTAGCGGCGAACAAATTTCGGCCATTGCTGATAAAAATGCACTATTGAGCGTCATGGCCGTGACAGATAATTTGGCTGCCCAAGGTTCGAAACGTATGGTTTGCAACTCGGCGGCAGTTATTTTGCCATCTTGATAATCGACCCAAAGCGGTTTGTTAACTAACTGATACTCATCAAAATCGGCTTGGGTAAAATCGACCCCAAACTCACTAAACATCAACTTAAGCCCTTTTAAAGCATCGAAATAAAACAGGGTTTCATCGGCATCAAACAAAATCCATTGGTAAGGCAAGGACATAGGAACTCTCTTTCTGACAAAATAGCTAAGACCCATCCCAATGCCGTTCAGTGGCATCGAGAATGGTACATCGGCGATTGCGGCAATGCTGTGGCTAGCTGCCTAGCAGTAATCAAGATAAGCGATAAACATGAGCGATGAGCCCGAAAATAACTAGGCTTCACTGTCGACACCCGCAATCAGCAAGTGCATTAGTCTACCTTGCATCAAGGGCAATGATAACCACGATAATAAAAACTGACTGTTGAGGTATCATCAACAATAATGGCAGGGGAACGCGATAATCTAAGGACACCATGGAGCACTTTTCGGCACTACCTATCTTTGTCACTGTAGTGGAATGCGGTAGCTTTTCGCTGGCAAGTCAAAAGCTTGGGCTGAGTAAATCGGCGGTGAGTAAACGCATTACCCTATTAGAACAAAGTCTGGGTATTCAACTCTTGCACCGTACCACTCGCAGCTTGAGTCTTACCGAGGCAGGCGCCCGCTACTTCGACTACGTTCGCCCTGCAGTTAAACTCGCAGCAGACGGCTTGGACGCTATTTCCGAGCTACAACAAGCGCCTCAGGGCAGTCTGCGCATCGCGGTTCCTATGGTATTTGGCCGCTTGCATATCGCCCCTTTAATCCCCGAGTTTCTGCGCCGTTACCCGAAAATACAGCTGCAAATGCAGATGGATGATAAGACCACCGATTTAATTACTGGCGGATTCGATCTGGCAATTCGCATCGGCGAACTGCCAGATTCAAGTCTTATTGCCCGTAAAATCGCCCCTTGTTTAAGTGTGATTTGCGCATCACCCGAATATCTCGCTCGCCACAGCGCACCACAAACGCCGCAGCAACTCAGCCAACATAACTGTTTGTTCTACTCATACTTTCGTGATGGTGTTGAATGGACCTTCTTAAGCCCGCAGGGTCCCACTCGTATCCAGCCGAACGGTAACTACCAAGTCAACAATAGTGATGCCATTCACCAAGCCACACTCGATGGTGTAGGCATAGCCAACCTACCGCGCTTCATGATCGAAGCCGACTTACAAACAGGCCGCCTACAAGCCTTGCTCGCAGACCATCCCCTCCCAGAACATGGCATTTATGCGGTTTATCCGCAGCGAAAACATTTACCGACTAAGGTGAGTGTATTGATCGAGTTTTTGATGGAGTTGTTGGTAAAGAGATTGGGCAATGATTAGATAGGATTAACGATAAAAACGGCTTTAAAAAATTGTTATAACGAATACAACCACAAAGCGAAAAAAGACTAACTTAAAATGGACTTAAATCAAATAAAGCAGCACGTTAAATAGCCTGCCCAACTATAATCATAGTCAGTCTAGCTGACTATTTAAGGCAGAAATATGAGCGCTTATCATCAAACATTTGGCTATGAATTCGATCTTGGTTTCGACCTGAGCCAATACCCATTTCTTATCGACAAAAGCTACCAAAATGACATGTGCCCCAGCTTTTATTTCAAACGAAAAAGCGACTACTTTATTCTTTGGGTAGACTATGCCGACCCCATCTGTCGCGAAGAAGATTATCCCCGCTACACCATCATTTCAGCCGTAAATGACGGCGACAATCTACACCCAGAAATCCGTACCGCCTCTAAACCAACACTGCAGCTTGAATTTGAACAGCCAAGTGACCTAATTCACTACCTTGAGCAGATAAAACAGCAACTGAGCGCCAAAGTCGTTTCAATACGATAACCACAACATAAATGCTCAACTAACAAAAGAAAACTGTTCGATGTGACTCATAGTCCGTGGAGCATACAACAGCAATGCCTGAGAATATAAGCCCAACAATACACTAGGTTTACATCATGGAATACCAATCCGTTAGCCAGTTTGAAGAGGCTTATTTTGTACCTTATGAAGAAGAATGGTGTGGATACGTAATCTACATCGAACGAAACCCAGATCGGTACAGGGGAGGCTTTGCATGGTCCGTATGCTTTGATAATGAAGAAATTCAATCAGGGCTAGCATTTCATTTTGATTTTGCACTGGGAGAAGCATTGACTTACATCAAGTGTTCAAAAAGCAACCAATAACTCAATCTATTCATTGCTAGCTTAATCATTCCTGGTATGATTGCTCAAAATTTTTTGACAGTTATTGCATCTAATGAAATCAGGCGAAGTTCTTGTAATTGATCTTTTCGCAGGCCCTGGCGGCCTTGGCGAGGGTATCTCATCAACTACACATTCAAACGGAAATAAACCATTTCAAATAGGCGTATCGGTTGAAAAAGAACCTTCTGCACATAAAACTCTTACTACGAGAGCTTTATTCAGAAAACTTGCTAAAGAGCCTACTGCAAAACAGCATTATTACGATTATGTTCAAGGAAAAATCACCCGTGAACAGTTGTTTAAACTTTATCCTAATGAGGCTCTAGCCGCACAAGAAGAAACACTAAAAGCACCTCGAGCATTAGGCATAGATAATGATTTAATTCACGCCCGCATAAAAGAGCTAGTCAGTAAGCACAAAGGTCCAAAAATTGTTATTGGTGGTCCACCATGCCAAGCTTATTCGCTAGCAGGTCGTTCTAGAAATGCGGGTAATAAAGACTATAAAGCAGAAAATGATGAGCGCCATTTTCTTTATATGGAGTATTTAAGAGTACTCACTATTGCACAACCTGACGTTTTTATTATGGAAAACGTGCGAGGCATTTTATCAGCCAAACTTAATGGCAAAGTGATGTTTCCACAGATACTTAAAGATCTGAGAAACCCTGGGCGTGTTACAAAAATTAAAGATACAGCTAGCTATCGAATTTATTCTTTAGTCATAAATGCCAAAAATCCCAATAACCCACAATATTCTGACTCTGCGGATTTTCTAATACGCTCAGAACAATATGGCATTCCACAAGCTAGGCACAGAGTTATTCTGCTTGGGGTACGCGATGACATTAAAAAAACACCACAAATACTAACTCGGGCAGCTGAATCCATAACAGTTAAAGAAACGCTAAGTGACCTACCAGCTTTAAGGAGCGGCTTTTCAAAGCAACCAGATACCACAATAGCTTGGGAAAAAACGATCACAAAACACTCAAGGCAGCTAGTCAAGGCATTTAAAAAGATTTACCCAGAAGAAGCTATCAACAATTTAGATTTAACCCCATTATTAGATCTACCACGTGCATCATCCATTCATACAAATCGAGTTAACAACCAAGTCCCCGAGCCTTTAAAGGGTTGGCTACTGGATGATTCATTAGGATGCGTACTGAACCATGAAACACGTGGTCATATTGAAGCAGATTTGTTGCGATACGCCTTCTGCGCAGCTTATGCACAGTTGAATGATGGAGTCTCACCAAAGTCCCGCGACTTTCCTGAAGAACTCGCACCTGAACATAAGAACTGGACAACAGGCACGCATGCAGATCGCTTTAGAGTTCAATCAGCTAACAAATATGCCACTACAGTGACGAGCCATATCTCGAAAGATGGCCATTATTTTGTTCACTATGACCCTAGGCAATGTCGAAGTTTGACAGTACGCGAAGCTGCTAGACTGCAAACCTTTCCAGATAATTATTTGTTTGAGGGCAATAGAACTCAACAATATGTGCAAGTGGGCAATGCTGTACCACCATATTTGGCACAGCAGATTGGTCAAGTTGTTTTACAATTGCTATCCATTTGATATTTTTTAATAAATGCAGATATATTTCTCTAAAGCTTACCGTCAATCTTTATTACATCATTGACTTTTAAAAGCTGTAAAATCTTCTACCTGCAACTTTTTAAGAGCATCAATCGCAATTTCACATTGCTTTGTAGGCAGTTTAGGTATTACAGCACAGGTCTTTATAAGATAATTTCCTTTAAAGGTCTGCGACGGCTTGTGCACTATTACAATCAACTAAAGTGCGGAAACATCGACCATATCAAATCAACAAATTTAAATCAGATAGTTAATAAGATAACCCTATAAGCTTAGCGCAAATTTTGAACTAGATGAATCCATGAATTCATTTAATTCTGATGATCTTTTTATTGCTACCCATAATTCTTGATTTTTAGAATACTCTCCATAATCTTCACTTAAAGAATACTTTTTAATAAGTTCATTCATTAGGAATAGTAGCTCTTTAAGATACTCTATGAGTCCATCACTTAAGCTTTCCTGTTTCCATATTTTTTCCAGAATCAATGTGCCATCATTAGTAGTATTAGTCCACTTGTAAATAGCAGAGATAGCATATGGAACGGCCGCTGAACGAAGCTGTCCGATAGCATTCTTTCCTTGCCCATATACTTCTTCCATCGTCCTGAATAATATTATTTTGGCAATAAGTTTTTCATAGAATTCACGATTTATAGCAATGCCGTCACCGTTTTCAGGCTCAATATCTTCAATAAACATGCGAAAAACTTTCTCTCCACCTTTTTTTACTAGGTGCGGTGCATCTCCCCAAGCACAATAATATTTGGCTAGTAACTCTTTTGTGAAGCGTTTTTTGGGTGGAAATTCATTCTTTAATTTTTGACCATTTGTACTTTTTCTAACTTGAGTATTGAAGTCACCTTTTGCTCGCTCAAAAAACCACTTATTTCCGGATGGAGGTAGAACACTTTCACTGAGTGATTTTAACTGTACTAATTTAGGACTACGAGATCGAAGATCTACTTTAGATACTCTAGATTGACTATTTGAAAACTCGCTTATTTTAGAAATTAGGTCATCTAAATCCTTAGATTTACTCGTCTTTGCGATGTTAATCTTAGCCACTACTTTTACATTACTAATATCCAACCCTTCTTTACGAGAAAAGTAAATTGAAGCTGTTGTCTGCCCACCATTTACGATTTGAAAGTCGTCTAGGCTTTCTAAGTATAGTGATTTTTTATAGTAAGATGTTTTTGCTTCTGTAGCAGTAATAGTTAAACCATTATTAAAGGCTATGAACTTTTCAGGCTCATCCTTAATAGTTTTTTTTATCCCCTGGTTAACACCTTTGAATTGTAAAAATGAACGAACATTCTTTTCCAATAACTGACTTGAATATCTTTTATAAAGATCGGCTAAAATAGGTGCATCTAAAACACATAAGTAAGATTCAAAATCCTCTTCATCAGCAGCTTTAATAACCTCAATATTCTTGCCAATGACATCTTTAAAAATGACTTTAAGTGGCTCAGCCCTACCTTGTGAGGCATATATATTCGCCAAATAATTTAGATCGACAACTCTTTTAATGAAAAGAAGTTCTTTTGATTGAGTTTTTTCACCTAAAAATTTATGTGAGAAACTTTTAATTTCATCTTTATAATGAATAGTACGTAACTGAGTCTCTTCTCCCCTAAAAGAAACGGTAGCAGATAAGGTTACCAAAATAAATTCAATAACATCAAACTGAGTCAATCCGTCTTCACTCCCTAATTTAGCAAGTAGTGGCTTAATAGGCTCAGATTCTTGTACATTTTCGAGTTTATTTTGAATTGCAGAAGAAATGAATCGGATAGCTCTATTAAACTGTTCATCATAGACATTTCGTAGAGACACATAGAATTCATCATTGCTTTCAGATAAGTAACTATCATCAACTATAAATATTTGTAGCCGCTCGCCGGTGCTATTTACAGTATAACCATTGATTTTTATTTTATCGTCGTTAGAAAGATAATAAGTATGATTAATATCCTCTGAGTCAACCACCTTAGTTTCTAATAGCAGTGGCATTACTTCATCAATTAGCAAACTTTGTTGTAAAAAGCCATCATCATTCTTGCTAGAATTTAATAAGTCTTCTCTAGTATTTAAAACTGCACTTATTTCCACCTAATAGCTCTCCTGTGAAACTCTAAACTCTTGTAGTTCTCTAACATCTAAATTGTATTTAACTGTCGAAATTGCCTTATGCAACCCAAAGGCTTTAATTTTGGGAAAGTATTCAATATCACAATCAAAGGTTTCTGTCATCTTTCTAGAAAACAAAAAGTTTGAATACTTTGACAGACGTTCCTCACTAAGGTTCACCTTCTCTAAAGCAGATAAAAGTATAGTGACATCTCCACTTTTCTTATTTATATGCTCCTTAATTTTCAAGAATAAATCTTTAATCGATAAACCATATTCCGATTCAATAACAGAGATGACTTCTAAATTGAGGGGTTTTTCATCAATATTCTCGAGTTGATATTCACTAGATATTCTTATCATCCAAGAGGTTAATTGTTTGGTCTTTACTTCAATTGAAGAGCTGGAAAGCTCAAAATCATGTGATGCACCAAATGGTCCTACCCACGATTTTAAAATGTTATCGATCGGAACACTTGAACATGTGAATTGAATTAGCTTAAGTAAATAACTCAATTCCCCCCAGATCCCAATTACTTTCTCTTTGCTCAGTTTCTTCTCAAAAGTTTTAGTAAAGAATGTACTCCATTTTATATAGATAGTTATAAACTCTTTAGATGCATCTTCTGCATTAGCAATGTTTTTAATTGAATCAATTAACGAAATAATTAGATCATCGAACAATGATGTAAAGTCAGAGTCTAATAGTCTAATTTGAAAGTAATGCCCTTGCTTAAAAAAAATAAGCTCTAAATTATCGTTACTTAGAACATCAAATTTCGGGATAAATGTGGAAGGAAGATAAATTAATATTGCATGACTCGATTTTTCGTCAACAGCTAAAAAAACTTCTAGCGGCCCATCAGACTCAAATCTGATAGTGCTCAACCCAGAATCAATATTTTGAGATTCCAATAGTTTCCATTTATCACTTAATTCCATTATAGCACCGCGTCCGTTGGTAATAATTCATCCGAAGCTTCATCTTCATCTTCATCTAGTATCTCTAGATCATAATCACCTTTAACATACTCTCCATAAGGATCTAACTTTCTTGATATTGGAGGAAAACCCATTGCCATACCAACCAATGGTTCATTAAGTAATTGGCCTCTTTCTTTTAATAACCTTTGGATATTGGTGTCTACTTTCCCAGGAACTTGATTGAAGACGTAGTAGGGATCTAACAAATAAAATATAAGCACACCTTGGTTTTGATTTAGCTTTTCTCGATATATTCTTTCCGGTTTGGTTTTTCGTTGAGCTTTTATTAGAGCATCTTCTTCGTTGATATTTGGGTCATTGTTTAAAATTTCAGACACTTTTTGACTGATAAATTCTTTTTCTGCTAAAAGTATTTGGTCTTCATCAAGAGCAACTTTCATATCTGTTCCTCCGCTCATTATATTCGCAGATGAACCAGTAGGTTTAAACCTCTGATCTTTTATGAACTCATCATAAAAATGATTTCCTTTCTCTTGAGCTGGCCCACTTCGAACCGCTAATTGAACATCTTTAGGTAAGCCTGTTTCATCAGAGGTGAGTATTCCTAAACCACTCTCTTTAGCCGCTGAGCCTGTCAATTTAATTGCTATAGTCCAAGATGTTAGTAAGTTTTTTTCAACACATTTATTTACATATTGTTTGATTAGATTATTTCTAGTCTCATCAAATTGTTATTTGATTCAATAATTTTAATGAGTTCTTTAGAAGATACTGTGATAGTAAGTAATGAATCTACTTCCTTGGCCGCAGAAAACAAAGGAGAAACTATACTTTTAAAATCAGTCCATACTTTACTAATTTTTTCTTTAGTAATATCAAGCTCTGTTGTCATTACTAGAGAGTCTTGGTAAGACCATTTTGTGCTTGTTGTATTTTTCAAAATAGTTGGGCGAGTAATTTGTAAAACTCCAGGGTGCTTTCTAACCCTTAGTTCAAAATCTCTTGGTGTTCCCTTTTGCTCCATCTTTTTGAACTCTTCTTTTAGCTCGTCAATACATCTAGATGTTGAATCATATTTAGAAATTAAATCCCTAGATGTAAACAATTTGCAGCAGTCTAAATAGCCTGGTCTATAACCAAACCATCGGCCCATTTGCAGGAGAGAGTCTGAATAGTTTGTCGAACGTACAAAATAGCTAACTGTTAAACCTTCAAGAGTAAAGCCCCTAGATAATCTATTCCCCCCAATAGCGATAACTTTGCGTGGTTTTTCATCTTGGTATTTAAGCTCTTTTCCAGTGTCACTGTTCAATGCCAGAACTTCAATATCTGATACCGCATCCACCAATAAAGGACTTATAGAATTAAACGAGACTGGTTGCATGTAGTCATCGACATAATTTTCAGGTAGGTGACTATGGATAGAGCCAACAATTTCAGCGCAATAGTCAGACCAAACTTTTTCAAATTTTCGATAGATTGAATTTGCCCCGTTTGGCTTATCCATTTTTAACCTAGTCTCGATATCGCTATAAAAGTCATGAATCAACTTACTAGATTTATTTTGCCATGAAGTGAATCTTGAAATATGCACAAGCATAGTATTATGGGGTTGATATACTTTAGAGAGAATAAGGTCTTTTCGCCTAGTTTCTCTAACAGCAATGCCCAGAATAAAGCACATCACAGAATTTTTGATACTGTTAGGTAAATCAATTGGGAAATTATCGACAGATTTAGAAGCTCGAGTGCCTTTTTTGTATTCACTAAATGAGGAAAAGTTTAAATAGTAACCAAACTTGCCTACTTTATTTTCCCAGTCTTGTTTATTATCAAACCGTTCAACACCAATTATGTCATCACCATCTTCCATTACTCGACTTGGAAAGTCGGCTGTATAGTCATCAATATCAAATACAATCGGAAGTTTTTTGCAGGGCTGTAATGTTTCAAAAATCCGATGTGCCCCAATATAATTGGTAGGCGTATCTAAGAGAAATATAAAGTCATCAGGAAATAGATTATCGACTTGCTCAAATAAAGACTCTGTTATTCCTTTATTTGATTTGTCGGGAATACTCCACATTTCTTCTGATGCTACATTTCTATCCTGAATGACATTAGCGAATGGAGTGGCTGTGTAACCCAAATAAGACTTTTTATGAAAGATACCTAATATTGCTCTAATATGACCATTAATTTTAGATGCATAGTTTTGACCTTTATAGCCTTCATTGTTTAGAGAAGCATTGTCTGCTTCATCATCAATAATCAATAAAGGTAGGCTGTGTTTAGTTGCACCTTTAGGCAAATTGTCTTTTAACCAAAGTAAGATGTTTTTCAATATGCTGACGTTTTTTTTACAAACCATGATATTGGTCTGATTTAAGGAGAAGTTAGCATCAGCTAAAGGTCTATTAAAATCAGCGTCTTCAGAAGTGATTGAAACAACTTGGAAAACACTTTCATCACCTTGATGGCCAAAAGCTTGCCTGAGTCCAACACCTTTACCATCACCAATTACGTCTTTGTCTATCCGCGCTTGCGTTTGTGACCTGAGATCATCCATGATTCCAGATAAAACTATAATCAGCTTATAACCAGAATCGAGTGCTCTATTGATTACAGCATTAAAATTACCTGTTTTACCTGACTGCACATCTCCATCGACAAGGCCTTTAATAAAAGTAGAAGATTGACTCTTAGGGTCCGCCAATTTACTTAAAATTTTATAGCTCGAGTTTTTAATTTCTTCTACTACTGATTCTGAACGCCCTTGCCCCCGCAAATACTCTAAGTACCTTTCAGTGTAATTCCATTTTATTTCATTTTCTCTAGAATCATTTAGCCAAGTTGATTTATTCTTTGATAAAAGATTGGGGGCTTTGATTGTTGTTACATGATTTGATTGAACCTCTTTTCTAACAACTTCGAAGTAACTTTCAAAGGTTTCTCTATCTATATTCGGCCAGTTTAAATGCTCTGCAACGATTGCTAAACTAGAAAATATTCTATCTGCTAACTCTGAACGTACTTCGTCTAAAGATTCAAAACTAGCTGTTTTTAAGTGCTCTTTAATTTTATCTTTGATTGCATCTTGGTATTTAAAGCGATAGTTATCCATATCTATTACTCCAGTATTTCAAGAATATCAGTAGGTAACGTCGTTAAGTCTATACCTAGTTCACTGATGAGATTTTTCTTAATAAAATCATTGCTGTAGCCATTTTTTCTAAGGTTCAAGATGGCTTCACCAAAATTAATGTTTTTAGTTTCTTCGCATTTATAAAAAGGTACGTCTTCATGCGTATCTCTAATTTTATTGATAGTGGTATTGATCATTCTAACTAACAAATTTAACTTGGTTTTTTGTTCTGAGTTACATGAACCTACCAAATCATTCAGTAACGGAAATTCGTAATTCATCTCTAGTAACGGGCCTTTGTTAGAATGAATTTTTCGAAGAAACTTGGCTTCTTTATCACTTGGGCTATGATCAAATTTCTTTATCCCCCTATTGTAAAACTCCTTTTCAGCTTCAGCCGTTAGTTCTTCAACATACCCTTTAAAAGCTTTAATTAGGTCATGAGGGATCATGACTTGAGATTTAGCTACATTTAAGTGGAGTAAATGATCAGCTTTATTTCCGATATCGACTCTTAACCTAGCCAGTTGAAGTCTAGGAGCCTTTCTGATTAAGCCATTCCAACCACCATAAATTATCAACCGATTTGCGCGATAGATATATACACCTTCCATATCTAACAGGCTTTTATTAGAGGGTGTCCAAGTGTTACCTGGTTGTTGTGAGTCTTTAATACTGGATGAGGGTAAAATAAACCCTTCTAATTTTATGTTGTCTTTACCGAAGTCCTTTTGCCTAAACTCAAGTTTTCTAAGGCTTTGTTTACTTTCAGGGAATGGGTTGAACGACCTAATATGTGAATTATTAACCCTAATAGTTAATGGGTTTTCAGGGTTTTCTAAAAACCTATGGAAAATAATCCCCAAATGTTCTGTGGTATTTTGAACGATTTCTCTATGTAATGCCTTTTTCCTATTATGCTCTTTAAGATATTTTTCAAACTTATAAAGCCCTGACCAAATAACTATTGTATTTGGAGAAAACTCTGAAACTTGACTGTTAAACTCATTGTTTAACTTATTAAAATCACTTAAAAGTTGATTAATTTCAGCTTGGTTATTAACTACTATCTCCCACGACTTGGTTTTTACTAAGTGATCGACATCCCAAGTTAGTCCATGGTAATCCTCTTCTCCTCGTTTTCTCGACAATACAGTAAATTTCCGAGTCTGAGAGAATGAAGCCGCCTTCATCCCAAGACCAAACCGCCCTAAATCAAACTGAGCTCTCTCCCCCTCTGGATTCGAACTTGGAAATTGCATGTTATGGATCAGCTCATCAATCGACATGCCATCGCCATTGTCAGCTAAAAACAACTGAAATGGCTCGATGTCTGAATCTAGCAATACTTGGATTACATTAGAGTTAGCAGTAACTGAGTTATCGATTAAGTCAGCAATTGCAGCTTCAAGGGTATATCCCTGCTCAGCAATAGACTTAATTAGAAAGTCAGCCTTAGGTGTCGCATCAATTACATTCGTACAGTTAGGCAACATAGCTCCAAAATTGCACCATAAATTATAGGGTTACTACGCATTTTTACCATTAAACGACTAAATATCCATACTTTTATTCATCAATTTTTAATTCTTTTCGAATGATTTACTGTTTTTTGACGATTTGATCGGTAATCCGTTCTAAAATCCAGTCCTTCAGGCCTCTTTCAACCCATATAAAGGCTGTTACAGCCCTCTTTAGCCAATAACACATAGCTGTAGATAGTTGAACGGTCCAGCCCTATACAATCCATTACTTCTTTCTGTTTAATTAATCTCATAGTGAATACCTCAACTTAAATCACAACATGGGCTTCGCCTAAAAAAATTATTGATCAATTACATACAAACAGGACGCACTAATTCTCACATATATCATCTCTTTGCTGTAACTAATTTATGGCACAGCTAAGCAGCTAGTGGCATTGAGTCCACCAGCTGTTTTTTGAAATAAGGAGGCATTATGCCTATGACATAAACTAATCGATTACTTACGACATAGGCCGTCATTACACACGGGAAAGATGTTCGGCAAGTGATCATTGAGCACCACCACAAAGGTAAACTTGCCTCTATTTCCCACTCGGCAATAAGTACCTCGTACTTCGGCCGCCGGCGTCGGCTTTCACTAAAAAGCCTTGCTCGACCATTTGCGCAAGGTGACGGGTGGCGGTGGCGCGGCTCACCTTAGCGACTTTTTGGTACTGGCTACTATTAATCCCTAGTTCAAAATCGCCGTCTAACATGCGATTGAGTACTTTGGCTTGCTCCTGACTCAATAAAGATTGGTCGACACTTTGCCAATACTGAGTTTTCGACAGCGTTCTGCTCACATCTGCCATCGCATTGAGTAAGCAGTCATTGAGGGTTTCAAAAAACCAGACTAACCAAGGAGTAATATCGACATCGCCCTTTTGAGTGGACTCTAAAATGTCATAGTAGGCTTGGCGACGGGCAAGAATACTGACCGACATAGCGTAAAAACGAATCGAGCGTTTCTCCGCTTGCGCCAAAGCTAAATCAGTCAATAAACGCATGATGCGCCCATTACCATCATCAAGCGAATTCTATGCGCACTTTAATGCGCATAAAAATGATAAAACACCCACTTTTATGCGCGTAAATGTGTAGAATAGGTTATAGTGTAGGCCGATTAACAATCTTAATAGGCAGGAAAAGACAATGCAGCGCATCTTACTCAACGCCTTAATTGCGTGGAAAAACCAACCTATGCGTAAGCCATTATTGATCGATGGCGCGAGGCAAACGGGTAAAACGTATCTGCTGCAAGAGTTGTTTGGTAATACGTTTACCAACGTCCTTCGTATCGACTTCCTTGAAAACCCAGCTTACAAACAAGCGTTCGATGGCTCATTGTCTCCTGACGAGCTGTTAATGAACATTGAGCTGTTGACCAACCAAACGTTCAACCCAGAAACCGATCTGCTGATCTTAGATGAAATTGGCGAATGTGAACGTGCCGTTACCTCACTAAAGTATTTTGCTGAAAAAGCACCTTCCTATTTTGTCGCGGCCAGCGGCTCGAACATTGGTTTGCTCAACACCTTTCCCGTTGGCAAGGTAGAGCAATACAATTTACGACCACTGACCTTCCAAGAATTTATTTACGCATCAAACGAACAAACGCTAATCAAAGCCTTTGAAGCCCAGGCAAGCACGGCGGCAGTACACACTAAATTGATGGAGAAACTGACGGACTACTTTTTTACAGGAGGTATGCCGGAAGCGGTTTCTGCTTGGTATCAGTTTAAAGAATCAAGCATTTTAGAGCGTGTTGAAAAAGTCTCTAAAATTCATGCCGATTTAGTTGAAGGTTATCGCCGCGATTTTGGTAAATACGCGGGCAAGGTCGATGCCACACTAATTGAATCGGTGTTCAATAGCATTCCAGCGCAGCTATCACTTATGAGCGATGAGTCCGTTAAACGCTTTAAATTTAAACATGTGCATGAGCGTAAATCTCGTTATAGCGATTTTGAAACCGCAATCCATTGGCTTAACTGCTGCCGCTTAGCCTTGCCAAACTATCCTATTGAAGGGTTGCCGAAATCGCCTCTGGCGGCCTATAAAAAAGAAAATATGGTCAAGCTGTTTCTGTTTGATGTAGGCCTGCTCAATCATATGCTGGGTAGTAGTTATAAAGAGATCAAGCAACAAAACTATGAATACAAAGGGTATGTGGCAGAAAACTTTGTGCAGCAAGAACTCACCGCCATTGGCATTGACCCAAGTTATTCATGGAATGACGCCCGTGCCGAAATCGAATTTATTTTGGCAACGGATGAAGGGGATATCATCCCTGTCGAAGTAAAAAGTGGCAAACGCACAAGAGCTAAATCGCTACAGTCATATATAGAGAAATGCAATCCACATAAAACGATCAAGTTGACAGGAACTCAAGGCTCGTCGGCCCTTGAGCAAAAACATCTCGTTTTTCCGCTGTATTACACTGAGCATGTCGTTAAGAAACACTTATTAAGCTAAATGATCCGTCGCCAAGCAACTCAAACAGCTAGCTTCAACAACTTGAGGTTGCTTAGCCATTTATTTAGCGAATTAAGCTCATTGAAACAACCTACTTCCCATTCGGCAATAAGTACCTCGTACTTCGGCCGCCGGCGTCGGCTTTTACTAAAAAGCGCTGTTCGACCATTTGCGCAAGATGACGGGTGGCGGTGGCGCGACTCACCTTAGCGACTTTTTGATACTGGCTACTATTAATCCCTAGTTCAAAATCGCCGTCTAACATCCGATTGAGTACTTTGGCTTGCTCCTGACTCAATAAAGATTGGTCGACACTTTGCCAATACTGAGTTTTCGACAGCGTTCTGCTCACATCTGCCATCGCATTGAGTAAGCAGTCATTGAGGGTTTCAAAAAACCAGACTAACCAAGGAGTAATATCTACATCACCCCTTTGAGTGGACTCTAAAATGTCATAGTAGGCTTGGCGACGGGCAAGAATACTGACCGACATAGCGTAAAAACGAATCGAGCGTTTCTCCGCTTGCGCCAAAGCTAAATCAGTCAATAAACGCGTGATGCGCCCATTAGCATCATCAAGCGGATGCAGAGTAACAAACCAAAGATGAGTTATCGCCGCACGGATAAGCGGATCTAAACCCGGATCTTGCCGTGAAGCATTAAACCATTCGATGAACTGCGAGAGTTCAGCATCCAATGCCGATCTAGAGGGTGCCTCAAAATGCACTGTTGGTTTATCAATGCGGCCAGAGACAACCTGCATAGGTGTATCGCCACGCAGCGTTCCACCAATAACAGGGTTAAGTAATGTGTAACCCAGCGGAAATAACTGCTGATGCCAGCCCAATATCCGTTCGAGGGTTAATTCAGTCTCTAAATTTTTTAAGGCATCGAGCATAATGTCAGCTAAACCATCGGTTTGCGCTGTTGTCGGATACGGTTTATCTTCAGTCACTCCGAGTTTTTTAGCTAAGGATGAGCGCACTGAAGCAGCATTGAGCTTTTCACCTTCGATGGCACTGGAATGGATAATGTTAGCGAGTAAGGTGTCGAGTGCAGCGTCTGACGTTAACAGGCTGTCGTCGTGACTTAGCATTTGCTTGCCAAGCAGCTGGCCCTGATTGAAATAGACCTGACGCAGCAAGGCATCAATGCTGCTGGTATTCCAATGAAACTTAGGCCAATCAGCTTGCTGCCAAATCCACATATCTTACCCCACGAGTCAAATAACAAGTCTATTCTACTCACATAATGAGGCGATTAACAAACATATTCGCCTCACATTATGAGTCGAATAGCGCTCATAATCGCCTCATCAATACCAACATGGCTATGCAATGCAGGGAAATGAGCCTTGTTGGTAATCCGGAAGCTCAGTTTCTAAGCCTTATGAGCTTCCACACTTGCTATTATTGTGCAGCGACACTTCAGTTATCACACAATACGGTTCGCCTTTACTGGGTGCATTGCCGTTGTTCGTGACTTTTATGTATAGCCACCGACAAAGCCTTCGTGCTGAGATATACTGTCGCCGCTGATTTGACACGCCAATGCGAAACGCCGATGTGAAAACTCATTGCTTACACCGCACCGCTTGCACACATTCTGAGCCCAATCTATGCCTGATAATGCCAACAATTCACCTATCACTACTCATGTTCAACTTACTGGCAATGCAAAGCACACTGGTCATTCACAGATTGCCACGCCAGATGAGATGAATCCTGAAAATTCGAATACGCTCTGTAGTGAACAGGCAAGTGTAAAAAAACAGAAGGTTTTTATCATAGGCCTACCGCGTACGGGTACGACGAGTGTGAGTGTGGCGTTATTGGAGCAAGGGCTTAAAGTGGCGCACATGGCCTTTACTAAACAGGCGTTTATGTTGGCCGATGCGATTTCTGATGTGCCCTGTTTTAGTGATTATCGGCAGCTTGATGGTCTATTCCCGCAGGCCAAATTTGTCTACCTCGAGCGTGATATGGCGAAGTGGGTGCCTTCAATGCAAATGCTGCTGGGTAAAATGCTGCCGCATTTAGAAGCAAAATCGGGGCGATTCCACCCGATTATGAAACGCAGTTTTCGGCACACGTTTGCAATCGATAAAGTGACGGATCCCGCGGATGAGGCACATCTTATTGCTTGTTATCAAAGGCATCAAAACGAAGTGCTCGCTTACTTTCATGGCCGCGAAGATTTTATCACGCTCGATATAAGCCATGCGGGGAGCTTGAGTCGCTTGTTGCAATTTTTGGGGTTAACCACGGATTGCCCAACCTTAGGCCAAGTGACAGATAGGGCATTCTCGGACTCTCAAATAAAAAGTGCACCAAGCCAGATATCACAGGAAGGAACGAGTCAGGCAAAGGCCGCCGTCCAACCACAGCCAGTCAACACCAGCGAGCATGGACTGGATTTCCCTAAATTAAACGCTGGTACACACGTCGCGGCTTGGCATGAATATAAACATCCCAATAAGGTGAACAGTAATAGCGCTGGCCCGCAAAGCCGTAAGTTTTTCGACTATACGCTTTAGCTGTACGCCCTATTGCTTGCGGCGTTTTACCACAGTGAGCCAATCGAGGCTCACGCCCGAAATCGCATTAAAGCCGCGGATACGGAAGATAAGTTGCAGTAACTGCGGCCTTGGACGCACTTTAGGTTCGACCGAGCGCGGAATAAACCAGAGTGTCACTAAGGCTCGCAGTACGGTCGAGACTAAAAACACCACGAAGATAGGGCTCGATAACACGCTATCCCAACCCGACCAGACTAAAAAATCCGCCGCATGGGAGGCAATAGTGCCGCCCAATATCGCGCCAACAAATACACAGGCCGCACTCAAGGCTGCTTGCAAAGCGGCGTAGGTCGCAAAGTCACTGCGAAAGGGGCGGATATCATAAAGGTAATTTGCCGTGCTTAAGGTAAAGCCGCTCCACGCCAAGCCAGAGAAAGCTTGGATAGCTAAGATATACAGATAGTTATCCGAGAATAGCCACATCAGCGGCAAGCTTGGGATCATACAACTGGTGATGATCATCACTAAACGATTGCCGAATTGATCGCTAAAGCGACCCCAAAATCGCAAGGTGACAAATTGAGTCGCTATCGAAGCCACACTGGCGAACACAAATTCGAGATAAGTAAACTTCAAGCCTTCCAACATATAAACGGCAAAAAATGGCGCTGAGATCGCCACCATTCCCTGCATACTGGCGACAAACAAACTGTACTGACGAAAAGTTTTATCCTTCCACGCCTCGCGAAAATGACCAATCGTCTGCAAAAATACACCGCGCTGTTTGGGCTCACGCGGATCGGGATCGTGCATCTGCAACAGTAACCAAGCCGAGACAAACCGACCCATCGCCGCGATAGAAAACAACAGACTAAAGCCCAGCCACGCCATCTGCATCGAGTCGGTTAAGGTGAGTATGCCGCCGCCAATAAAGAACACACTCAAAGATGCGCCCATAGTGAGCCGAGTGCGCGCGGCGAAAAAAGTGCCACGGCGCCGTTCGGGAACAATAGAGCCCATCCACGCCCGCCAATGGGGTTGAATTAGATTGATAAAGCCATGGTAACCAACGGCTAAAGCGATAAAGATCCACACCGCATGTTCAGGGCCGAAAGCGGCTAACGCGCCCATCGCCAGCACAACACAGGCCTGAAAGGCGGCACAAAATACGATAAAAGTTCGGCGGGAGAAATGGCTGGCGAGCCAGACAGATAAAAGCTGGGAGATAGCGCCAAAAAGCTGAGGTAAACCTGTGACAAAGCCCATCTGCGCCAGGCTGGCACCGAGAAAAATAGCGTAGGCATTGAAGAAGTTATCGCTGGTCGCCGTCATCATAGACGAGGCAACCGCCTCCTGCTGCGAGCGACGCAGGGTACATCTTAACCAAGAGTTACGTTCGCTGCGCCGTGAACAAGTGACTAACGGCTGCGCCACAGGTGAATCCATACCAAGCACAAATCCATATAATATTAAGGGATTTTATACCAATCACATTAAATATCTAATCAGTTCAGAGCCTCACAGGCATCTCAATCCAAGGCGCATTGACGCAGAAATGGTTATTCCCTTTTAAGTCAATGCAACACCGGAGTGGGATGCCTGTGTGGCTCCCGAAGGGCGGGTTTCAACGCGCTTTATACTGCGTTCAAGGCTTTAGACAGAGCACCACTATGCCTTTAAGCCTTCGCCTTGTCTAAAGCGCGTTGAACTCCCGCTGAATGAACAGATATTTAATACGATTGGTATGATTGCTCGATTATGTCGGATGAAATGCCATCTGCCTAGGGCTTAAAGCAATCGTATTAAAGCCAAACGCCCAAAGCAAAGCCTTGGGCGTTGTGTTTATCCGTGCATTGGAGCGATAAACTGGCGCAATCACCAAGATCCATATCCTGACTTAGAAATGGGCTTTAAGTACCGTTTCTTGGTCGAGCAAGCTTTGGTACAAGGTAAACTGGTTAGCGGCGCGGTCCAAATTATGGCCTTCGCGGTGGATATGGAAATACACATCACCGTTAAGATAATCCGTTAAAAAACGCACGCCTATCATCAAACAAATCACCCGCGCACCGAGCCACAGACTGCGTTTTTCGTCTTCTGTTAAGACATCACCCAACTCGCTCAAGTAGCCACGGCAAATTGCGGCGAAGATATCTTGGCGCACTTGGACTTTATCCAAGGCCGTTGAGTCTTCTTCCTCTGGCGAGCAGAAAGTGCGGACCATATCGCCAAAGTCATACATCAGATGACCTTTCATGCAGGTATCTAAATCGATAATCGCCATGCTGGACATATCGCGTTTATCGAAAAGCATATTATTGATTTTAGTGTCGTTATGACAAATTCGCAGCGGCAGCTTTGGCGATATTTCCGCGAGTTCATCCAGCAAAGCCTGCTGAGATAACGCGTAATCAACCCAATGACGGCAGAGATCTAAACGGTGTTGGCTATCGAGCTCGGCGGCCTGTTGTAACAAGGCCATGCGTCCCGGTAAGTGGTGAAACTGGGGGATCACATCTTCGAGCTGAGTCGCATCAAAGTCACTCAAGGCTGAAGCAAAATGACCAAAGGCCTTGGCCGCCATTTCCGCTTCTTGTTCCGACTTAACCACTTCAATGCTGAGACTATGGGGCAAGTAACTGATCGCGCGCCAAAATCCTTGTTCGCCTAAATCAATAGCCAACTCGCCCTCTTGGGTTAAACAAGGGCTAACGACTTTCAGGCCGTATTGTTGCTGCAACGACTTAGCGCATAAATGATGGCTAATTTTATCGGCATTGCTAACCAAAGCGTTGGGCGTTTTAAATACCTCAGTATTAATACGCTGCAATACTAATTCGCCCGCTGGCCAGCGCACCAAAAGGGTGTCATTGATGTGGCCATTACCGAGGGCAGAAATTTTTGCCTCGGCAGATTCAATACCAAAATGAGGCAACACTGACTGCCTGATGAGTTCAATCACTCAATAACTCCGTTAATTTTTGTTTTACCCAGACAGTGTCCTGCGGATAAGTCACGCCGAGCCAAGGCTCACAGGCAACATCGACATAGACAGGCAAACCTTGCTCAATGCCCGCTTGTACTATGGCGGGCAAGTAACATTCAGACTTAGGTTGTTGACCCTGTTGCCCGATAAATTCGGTTAATTCACGTTTAATAACATCAAATATGCTTGGGGAGAAGCCCCAGCATGTCATAGATACCAAGGACGCTGGCGGCAAACTCGCATGCCCCTGTGGGCCATCACCCACCAATTGACCAGCTTTATCGGCGATATTGAGCCACTCGGCAACCGATTTAAGCTGACCATTTTCCACCAGACACAGACCCCGGTTAACACCGCCGTGCTCCGACAATGTGAGTTCTATGGGATAAGCCACCATCATCCACTCTGTCGGTCTCCTGCTTAAGCCTTTGGCTAACGAGGCAAAAGCGCTATCACCATAAAAATCATCGGCATTGATAACGGCCATTGGTCCTTTAACAAGATGGCGCGCACTCCACAGTGCATGGGCCGTGCCCCAAGGTTTAAGCCTGTGGCTGAGATCAACCAGCTGCGCCGCTTCGGGTAAATCCGTTAAGGCTTGATAGCAAAAATGATAGGCAAAATCGGCGGGCAAAAACCGTGTCAGTATCTCAGTTAACTCAGTTTCTAACTCAGGGCGGATCACCAGCACAGCACGCTGAAAGCCACTGCGAATGGCCGACATGATCGATAACACCAACATGGGTTCGCCAGCGGGACCGAGCGCTGCCAATTGCTTATCGCCGCCGAAACGACTACCTAGCCCTGCAGCCATAATGACTAAGGTCAATTCTGTATTCATGCTGGATTGATATATTCAGTTCAAATTTAAAGATGTTTCCCCAAACCGCCGCGTCCAATACCAAGGCATAGCGCATTTAAAACGCGGTTTGAGAAAAAGAGGAGCAAAAGTGTAATCTACCCCTCTAATTGTGACTAGCATTTAAGCAGAAATTTTATCGACTTATGTTGCTGACCTAAGCTGCGACCTAACTTGCAGTCTAAATCAACGCGCGATGTAATCACCAAAAGTGCGATTCTGTTCCAATATCGCTTGGCTGCCCTTAAGACTGAACTTATAACCACACAGGCTGATACTGCCACGGCGCGCAAGGTCCACTATGATGGCTTGGGTATCGAGTGGGGTGAATCGCGCCTCGGTTGCTGAGTCGGCTTTCAAATCCACAGTCACAGGGCGATAGTCAGTGCCATTGTTAAAGGACAACAGGCTACAGGTTTTATCGCCCTTTGCCGTCGCTAAGGACCACAGGTTTTGCGCTTTACCTTTCTCACCGAGCCAACGCATGATCAAGATGTCATCCTCCAGCGCCACAGAAAAGCCGTCAGGTAGCGCGAGCGTCACCCGCTCACCCGCATAGGGTGCAATCGCGTTAACTGTTACCACTTCTGCGCCGTCGCCTGTCTCAGCATCGCCATTTGGCCAAAGGCCCCACACTAAGGCGAGCACGACCACAACACCACAACCTATCCCCGCAGGACGCCAATAACGGCGTTCCAGTTTAGGCAGCTTAATCTTAGGTAGTACGAAGAACCGCTTTAGCGGCGCTAAAAACTCGAACAAACCGCGAAACAGCTCGGTCATCGAGCCAGAATCTTTCGCTTCGGCGCGGCGTTGACGCACTTCTTCGGCATGATCTCGATCGTTAAAGCTATCCGGCTCATCATCTTCTTCGGCGGCAAAACGCCAACCCGGTTCTGTACTGCGTTCGGCAGGATCTAATTGGGCCGCGTTAAAGTCGACATGTTTTAAATCAACATTAGCGACATCAACGTCGACTAAATCAATATTGGTCTGTTCAATACGGCTAGCATTAGCTGGGCGAAAATCCGCATGACTGTCGGGCACCACAAAATCGGCAGGATTTTGCGTCATCCGAGTTAAAGCATCAAAACGCAGTTCATCTTGGCGCTGGGCCTCAAGCTCGGCATCCGCCGCGCTCATAGTCGAGGCGATAATAGGTTCAGCGACATTAGACTCAGCAGCAATGGGTTCAACATGGGCAGATAAATCCACCTCAGGCTCAGAGGCCGTTGCGGCGCTAATGGCCTGCGCATGCGACTGCTCAACATGCGGCTCATGTCGCTCAACTTGAGGCTGCGCTTGAATATGGGCGGTCGATTTGCCTGCCTGTCTTGCGGCAACATCTTGAGTTTCTATCTCTTTAGCCGCCTTTGGAACGATCGTCGGCTCCACACGGCGCCTAGGCATAGCCTGCGATGTTGGCGCATCCAGCTCAGGGCCGAAATAACCGTAGCGATAATCGACTATGGTTGGCGCCGGTAAACGCCAGCCCCAAAATGTCAGCCCCGCGGCTAACACTAAACTCAAGCCGATCAACGCAATATGCACATCGGCCGTTAACAGCCCGATGAAAATAAATAAGGGTAATAGGAATACGCCAATCAAGCCTTTTGACTTATCGGCATCGGCCAAACGACGCAAACTGGCGAGCCCTAATAAAGGTAAGCCCAACAATGCCAGTAAATACATCAGGAAATTAGCCCCAAAAGCAGCGGCGGCAAGTGCAATACAGACGTAAACGCCAACACTGATTGCGACAAAGCGGGGACGAGAATCACGCCCGTGAAGGCAGAAAAGAGATTTTAACAGCACGACCCTTCCTTTATTGTTGTAAAAACGAGAGACAAAAAGACACTCATTGCCTTATTCGCACGAGCGTAACCAATTTACCCGCAATTGTCAGTGCCTACGACCCTAGTCGGATAAAAATGCGCATAATATCGAAGTAAATCTAAAATAGGCTTAAATTGCTGGCCTACAAGCCCTAGTATTTCTATGGTCAAAATCGGTATAATGCTCGGCTTTCTGGGCCCTTCTTGCGTTAACCAATTGGATATTTAGCTCATGACCGCACGCGGAAATTTATTTATTGTGTCGGCGCCAAGTGGCGCAGGTAAATCCTCGCTGATCTCGGCCTTGCTTAAAGATAAGCCCGCTGACATGCAAGTTTCGGTATCACATACCACCCGCGCGCCACGCCCAGGTGAAGTCGATGGTCAGCACTATCACTTCGTTAATGTTGAACAATTCAAAGCGTTAATTGCTGAAAATGCCTTTTTTGAATGGGCAGAAGTGTTCGGCAATTACTATGGTACCTCGCGGCATGTGATTGAACATACGCTCACCCAAGGTATCGATGTTTTCCTCGATATCGACTGGCAAGGTGCCGAGCAAGTTAAAGCTGTGATGCCCGATGCCGTTGGTGTGTTTATTCTGCCACCCTCGAAAGCCGAGCTAGAACGCCGCCTCACTGGCCGTGGACAAGACAGTAGCGATGTGATCGCCAGCCGTATGGCACAAGCCGTATCGGAAATGTCCCACTATAAAGAATATGATTTTATTATCGTCAACGACGATTTTGACACTGCGTTAGCTGATTTGCGTGCCATCATTCGCAGTCAGCGCTTAACCTGTGCTAGTCAGATCCACGCGCAAAATGATATGCTTAACGATCTGTTGGCAGGCCAACTGTCATAGTGTACAATTTTGCGTCATTTTTTCCCTAGATAAACTGGAGTTTCAACACATGGCTCGCGTAACTGTAGAAGACGCCGTAGAACAAATCGGCAACCGTTTTGATATGATCTTGGTTGCGGCGCGTCGTGCTCGCCAAATCGCCGTGCAGGGTAAAGACCCTATGGTTGAAGAGATGAACGACAAACCAACGGTTATCGCCCTGCGTGAAATCGAACTAGGTTTAGTTAACGCTCACACCTTAGATGCCGATGAGCGTCAAACGGTACGTGAACGTGAAGCCGCTGAAATTGCAGCAGTTTCAGCCATTGCTGAAGGCCGTTCATTATAAGAGTTGTTGAGTAAACACCTGTTTAGGTAAAAGGAGAGCTGCCACTTGTATCTGTTTGAAGGTCTAAAGGAGTCTGCTTCCGGTTACTTAGAACCCGAACAGGTAGAATTGCTCAAGCAGGCGTACCAGATTGCGCGCGATGCCCACGAAGGGCAAATGCGCACGAGTGGCGAACCTTATATTACTCATCCGGTTGCGGTTGCCCGCATCCTTGCTGACATGCGTCTTGATCATGAGACGCTGATGGCAGCACTGCTCCACGACACTATCGAAGATACTCATGTCACCAAAGACGATTTAGCCGAACTATTCGGTGTCGCGGTGGCCGAGCTCGTCGAAGGCGTGTCAAAACTCGATAAGCTTAAATTTCGCGACAAGAAAGAAGCTCAGGCTGAAAACTTCCGTAAAATGATGATGGCGATGACGCAGGATATCCGCGTTATCCTCATCAAGCTTGCCGATAGAACCCACAACATGCGTACCTTAGGCGCCCTGCGTCCCGACAAACGTCGCCGTATCGCCCGCGAAACCTTAGAAATCTACGCGCCCATCGCTAACCGTCTCGGTATCCATAACATCAAGACAGAGTTAGAAGACTTAGGTTTCCAAGCGTATTACCCCATGCGATATCGGGTGCTCAAAGAAGTCGTTAAAGCTGCCCGTGGCAATCGCAAAGAATTGATCCAAGGCATTGAAGCCGCTGTTTATACGCGCTTAAACGATGCTGGTATTCCAGGGAAAGTTAAAGGCCGCGAGAAAAATCTCTACTCCATCTATAACAAGATGCAGAGTAAAGAGCTGCAATTCCAAGAAGTGATGGATATCTACGCCTTTAGGGTGATAGTCGATTCCATCGACACTTGTTATCGCGTACTCGGCGCCATGCACGGACTGTATAAACCTCGCCCCGGTCGTTTCAAAGATTATATCGCTATCCCTAAAGCCAACGGTTATCAGTCACTCCATACCTCTTTGTTTGGTCCACACGGCGTGCCCGTTGAGATCCAAATTCGTACCGAAGATATGGACCAGATGGCCGACAAAGGAGTTGCCGCACACTGGGCCTACAAAGGCGGTGCGCAAACAGGCCAAGGCACGACAACTCAAGTGCGTGCCCGTAAGTGGATGCAAAGCTTGTTGGAATTACAACAAAGCGCCAGTACCTCATTCGAATTCGTTGAAAACGTGAAGACTGAACTCTTCCCAGAAGAGATTTATGTGTTCACCCCTGAAGGTCGCATTCTGGAATTACCCGTGAATGCCACCGCGGTAGACTTTGCCTACGAAGTGCATACTGATGTGGGTAATACCTGCGTCGGTGCCCGCGTTAACCGCCAAGCGTATCCGCTCAGCCAGCCGTTAATTTCAGGCCAAACCGTTGAAATCATTACCGCTAAAGGCGCGCGTCCGAATGCCGCTTGGTTAAACTTTGTGGTAACAGGTAAGGCCCGCGCTAAAATCCGCCAAGTGCTAAAGAGCCTTAAGGGTGATGACGCGATTGCGCTTGGTCGCCGCCTGCTCAACCATGCGCTCGGCAAGACTAAGCTCGACAGCATTCCGCCTGAGCAGATTGAAAAAGTCATTCGCGATACTAAACATACCACGCTCGATTCACTGCTCGCCGACATCGGCCTTGGCAATGCCATGAGCATCGTTATCGCCCAGCGTTTGATTGGCGATAATCTTGAGAATCAAGAAAGCCGCGACGGCCACATGATGCCAATCCGTGGCGCCGAAGGTATGCTCGTTACCTTCGCCAACTGTTGTCGCCCAATCCCTGGTGATGCTGTAATTGCCCACGTGAGCCAAGGTAAGGGCTTAGTGGTGCACATGGAAAACTGCGCCAACATTCGTGGTTATCAAGGCGAGCCTGACAAGTATATTCCTGTGCAATGGGATAATGTCGAAGGCGTTGATTACCAAGCCAACCTGCGGGTGGAAATCGTTAACCACCAAGGCGCACTGGCGAAGATCACCTCGATCATTGCCGCCGAAGGCTCGAACATTCACAACCTCAGTACAGAGGAACGAGATGGCCGCGTGTATTTGATCAACCTGCGGATTTCGGTGAAAGACAGGATCCATTTAGCCAACGTGATGCGCCGAATTAGGGTACTGCCCGAAGTGCTGCGTACGTCCCGTAATCGTTAATTAACTCAACATTAGAGAGAGCGTCATGGCAGAAAAAATTATTATAGCGACCGAAAACGCCCCTGCGGCCATCGGCACTTATTCACAGGCCGTCAAAGTCGGCAGCACAGTATATTTATCCGGCCAAATTCCGCTTGTGCCAAGCACAATGCAAATTGTCAGCGATGATTTTGAAGCTCAAGTGGTGCAAGTATTTGAAAACCTAACGGCGGTTTGTACTGCTGCGGGTGGTTCAATCAACGATATCGTTAAGCTCAACATCTTCCTGATTGATTTAAGCCACTTTGCAAAAGTGAATGAAATCATGAGCCGTTACTTCAGCCAGCCATACCCTGCCCGTGCAGCTATCGGCGTGAAGCAATTGCCGAAGGATTCTCAAGTTGAAATGGATGGCGTGATGGAGCTGTAAGCTCTGGCATTCCCCTTCAACCAACAAAAAGGCGCTGCGGCGCCTTTTTTGTTGCCGCCACCCTCCTCTTTCCCGCTTGCCATTCTCTTCATCTTATTTTCATACTCAGCTTGTAGGCTTTGGGCTCCATTCTCATATTTTACAATCCTGTAAACTATTTGCGCGGGCTCACAAAACTCGCCATACTGGGTGCAGCCAAAATAACAATAAAGAACAGGGAATTGCCAATGGATACAGCGATTAAGACGCCAATTGAAATGCTGGCGCACTGGGCTAAGACTCAGGGGGATCAAGTCTATTTACGCCAACCTATCAAGGGTCAATTCCTTGATTTTACTTGGGCCGAAGTTCAAGAAAAAGTGCAACAACTGGCCGGTGCCTTACAGCATCTAGGCCTAGAGCGCGGTGATAAAATTGCCGTACTCTCTAAAAACTGCGCCGAATGGTTTATCACCGACCTTGCGTTAATGCACGGCGGCTATGTCAGCGTGCCGATTTACCCAACGGCCAACACAGATACTATTCGCTATGTGCTGCAACACAGCGGTGCAAAAGCCATTTTCCTCGGTAAGCTCGACCATTGGGCCGACCAAGAAGCCGGTGTCGGCGGCGAGCTGCTACGCCTTGCTATGCCCTACGATACAATGCCAGCCCAATATCAATGGGAACAATTACTTAAACTAGGTTATCCCCTAGTTGATGCGCCGCTGCCGCTGCCAGATCAAGTGATGACACTTATCTATACCTCTGGCTCGACGGGTCAACCTAAGGGCGCGATTCAAACCTTCGCTAGCTATGGCTGGACCTGCCAAGCGGTAGTGCGTGATTTACGCACCGACGGCGATGACAGACTGTTATCCTATTTGCCTTTAGCGCACATCACAGAGCGCGTCGCGATTGAAGGTTCATCCTTCTATTCCGGCAGCGTGGTCGCCTTCGTCGAGAGTCTCGACTCCTTCGTCGCCGACGTGCAAAGGGCAAAACCGACGGTATTCTTCTCAGTGCCGCGTTTGTGGAGCCTGTTCCAGAAAAACATCATAGACAAAATTGGTGTTAGTAAACTGAATCTATTGCTGAAGATCCCGTTAATCAGCAGCTTAGTGAAGCACAAAATCCATAAAGGCCTAGGTTTAAACCATTGTCGTTTACTCGGCTCTGGCTCTGCGCCCATTCCGCCGTCGCTGATCCACTGGTATCACAGCATTGGTCTGAACATTTGTGAAGCTTGGGGTATGACAGAAAACTGCGCCTACTCGATTATCAACTACCCCTTCGATGCCCGTAAAATTGGCACAGTAGGTCGCCCGGTTGAGGATTGTCAGATCCGCCAAGGGGAAGATGGTGAGCTACTGCTTAAGAGTCCAGGGTTGATGACGGCTTATTATCTGCAGCCCGAAGCCACTGCTGCGGCCTTCGACGCCGATGGTTTCTTCCACACTGGCGATTTATGCTCTATCGATGCCGATGGTTGCGTGACCATTACTGGCCGAGTGAAGGACAACTTCAAAACCGCCAAGGGAAAATATGTCGCGCCCGTGCCGATTGAACGTAAATTGGCGCAGGACCCGCATGTTGAACTGATCTGCGTGATTGGCTCTGGCCTGCCGCATCCGATCGCATTAGTGCAATTATCCGAAGGCGCTAGTTTGCAGGCCCGTGAAGAAGTCCGCGCTTCACTCAAGGCGACACTCGATAGCGTGAATCCGCACTTAGAGTCACACGAACATGTGGATGCGATTGTCGTGGTTAGCGATCCTTGGACGATTGAAAACGATGTACTAACGCCGACGCTGAAGATCAAACGCCATGTGCTTGAAAAAGCGTTTAGCGAACGCGTTGATGGTATTCGTGGCGCTCAAGTTCGCTGGGAAGATGAGTTAACACAGAAATAACTCAGCAAAACATAGAGATAGCCAATGTAGTTATCGGCTCAAATCTAGCACGCCTCGGCGTGCTTTTTTATGACATATTCTGTCAAATTTCGATAAAACCACGTATCATGTGCGTCTGTCGGCTAAGGGATGATTCCCTTGTACTTTCCCATTCAATATAGGTTTAACAAAGTCCCGTGATGCTAATTACACTCTCGATTATTGGCGGTTTTATTATTTTAACCTTAGGCGCCGAAGCCCTAGTCCGTGGCGCGAGTTCTATCGCCCTACGCTTAGGTATTACGCCACTTATCATAGGCTTAACTATTGTTGCCTTTGGTACTAGCGCACCAGAACTGGCTGTGAGTGTCAAATCTGCCCTCGCCGGAAACAGTGGTATCGCCTTAGGTAACGTTATCGGCTCTAACATTGCCAACATAGGTTTAATCCTAGCGATCACGGCACTAATCCGCCCTATCCAAGTGCAATCCCAAGTGGTGAAGCGCGATATCCCTTTGATGATATTGGCTTCTATGCTGTTCTGGGGGCTCTTATTAGACGGTGAACTCAGCCTAATTGACGGTGTAATACTGCTTTCACTGCTGTTTGGTTATTTAACCTTTAGCTACATCAGCTCGAAAAACAGCAATGATGAGGAAGAAATTGAAGCGGGGCCGAATAACCCACTACTTTCTGGCTTGTTCATCCTAGTCGGCATCAGCATGCTAGTTGGCGGCGGTATTCTGTTTGTAAACGGCGCAGTAGATTTAGCAAAAACCTTCGGCGTGAGCGAAGTCATTATCGGCTTAACGATCGTGGCGATTGGTACCAGTATGCCAGAGTTAGTGACCTCAGTGATTGCGGCATTAAAAGGCCAAAGCGATATCGCTATCGGCAACGTTGTTGGTTCTAACCTGTTCAATATTTTGGGCATTTTAGGCGTTACTGCCATAGTGCATCCAGTGTCATCACTCGGCTTCCAACCCTTCGACTTTATGGTGATGCTAGCCTTAGCCGTTGTGATTCTGCCTTTTGCATGGACGGGATTGCGCATCGGCCGCCGCGAAGGCTCTGTACTACTACTGAGCTATTTAGGCTATATGGGTTACCTGATCAACCAAGCGAGCGCTCAAGCTTTGGTATAACACTCAGCGGTAATCCCCACTTAAAACACCGGAGCCTCTCCGGTGTTTTGCTATCTGAGTTTCGCACTTTTTAAAAAAGACAAGTTTAACACCCTTCAACTAATGACATTTGTCATGCGAAAGCCATGACCTTTGTGTCTGCATTTCTCCTAACGAATTTCTGATAATGAGTCCGTACCCAAGCACTGGGAAACTCACTCAATAAGGAAATACCATGAAAACATTTCTACTCGTCTCAAGCTTAGCGCTTATCAGCAGCCACGCGTTTGCAGCGTCGCCCTCTAACGCTAACATCACTAACATAGATGCAGCCTCAAACTCGATGAACCTAGCGCAGCTGCAACAACTGAGTGCCAGCACCCAAGATTACGACAAAGCCTATGCGAACTATCGCTTAGCCATCAGCGCCAATGTCATGGGGCAAAAAGCCCTCGCCAGTAGTGCTCTGACCAATGCGCAAACGGCTCTGGAAGCCTTAGAAACCAGCCAAGCTGACGCCGAATCCCTAGCGCTGTTATCGTCGGTTTATGGCATGCAAATCGCTTTAGACAATAGCAAAGGCGCAACGCTCGGGATGAAATCAGCCAATGCCATTGCCAACGCCGAACAATTAGCACCTCACAATCCGCGGGTCGCATTGGTGAAAGCCATCGCCGCCTATAACACCCCAGCTATGTTTGGCGGCAGCATGCAAAATGCTAAGACGCTCGCCACTACCGCCATAGAAAGATTCGCCCAACCTTGCGACGACATTTGTTGGGGCGAAGCCGAAGCTTATACCTGGCGCGGACTCGCTAAACAGGAATTAGGCGATACCCAAGGCGCGATTGAAGATTGGCAACAGGCGATCAAAGTGCAAGCAGATTACGGTTGGGCAAAATTTTTGCTTCAACAAAATCAGCAATTAAGTGCAAACTAGATCCCATTGTTAACAGGGACTGATGGCGCTGACCCCAGCGCCAACCCCTAAACAGAATAAATCAAGGCAGATGCCTCCTTTAGCATTCAAGGGGCAACTATGAACAATCAACACAGTTTCACAGAGGCATCATGATGAGCACTCCCCTTCAGCTCGAACGAAAACTCGCTTGGGTGTATTTGATAAACTTAGTGTTTTATCTTATTCCGCTTGCCATCAATGCGTATCCAGCATGGAAAATCGCCCTTAGCTTTGCCGTGCTAATTCCTTTTATTGCCAGTTATTTTTGGGCCTATAAGTGCAATCAGAATAGCGCCTATCGCCCCATTCTGATGATGGTGGCCATCGCCACAGCAATCACCCCAATCAACCCAGGATCTATCTCGCTATTCACCTTTGCCGCTTTTTTCATTGGCTTTTTTTATCCTCTCAGAACCTGTCTGTTGGCTATTGCCGCCTTAATCGGCCTGTTGTTTGCCCTCAATGAGATTTACGACTTTAACAGTTACTACTTTCCGCTTTATGGCTCAGGATTGGTGCTCGGTGTAGGCATGTTTGGCGTTGCCGAACGCAGGCGTCATCAACATAAAGTGAAAGAACAGCAAAGCACTCAAGAAATTAGTACCTTAGCGGCTATGGTTGAGCGAGAACGCATTGCCCGCGATCTACACGACATCATGGGCCACAGCTTGTCTTCGATTGCGCTTAAGGCGGAACTGGCCGAAAAACTGCTGGCAAAACAAGAATACCAACTGGCCACTACCCAGCTTAATGAACTAGGTCAAATCGCCCGCGAGAGCCTCAGCCAAATTCGTCACACCGTATCTGACTACAAACATAAGGGTCTCGCGGATAGCGTGACACAACTGTGTAAACTATTGAGGGAAAAAGGGATCAGTGTCGAGCTGACAGGCAATATCCCTAAACTACCCGCCAGAATGGAGAGCCAGCTGGGATTAATTGTCACTGAACTGGTGAATAATATTTTACGCCATAGCGGCGCAAGTCAATGTATTATCGACTTTATTCAACAGCCAGATCGACTAATCCTTGAAGTCAAAGATAATGGCACAAGTAAACCTATCGCCGAAGGCAATGGCCTCACTGGCATACGCGAACGTCTCGACATTTTAGGTGGCAGCTTGAGCTATAATCTCGAACAAGGATATGCATTTACCGTCAGTTTACCTTTGCAGGGAGCAACAGATTAATGAAGATTTTATTGGCGGAAGATCAAGCCATGGTGCGTGGCGCACTCGCAGCACTCCTCACGCTTGCGGGAGGCTTTAATATCACCCAAGCGAGTGACGGCGACGAAGCCCTTAACCTACTCAAACAGCAAAATTTTGATCTCTTGCTAACAGATATCGAAATGCCCGGGCGCACAGGCCTTGAGCTGGCAACTTGGGTAAAGGAGCAACATAGCCAAACTAAAGTTGTGGTCATTACTACCTTCGGCCGCGCGGGCTATATCAAACGCGCCATCGAAGCCGGTGTCGGCGGGTTTCTGCTTAAAGATGCCCCCTCGGAAACCTTAGTCAACGCGATTCAACAAGTGATGGCGGGTAAACGGATAATTGATCCTGAACTGGCCATGATGGCAATTGGTGACGTCGACCCACTCAACGATAAAGAACGCCGAGCCCTTCGCCTCGCCAGTGAAGGCAAATCCACCGCCGACATCGCCGAAACCCTCTTTATCGCCGAAGGCACAGTGCGCAACTACCTCTCCGAAGCCATAGCCAAACTCAATGCTAGCAACCGAATCGATGCAGCACGCATCGCCAAACAAAAGGGCTGGTTGTAATCAGATTAACGGTTAACCGCTCTTTCGTTCATATCGACAATTTTTGCGCCCCTTAGCTAAAACCTAAGGGCCGCAAACTGACGTTAGTTAGGCTAGCAAATAAGTCCCTCATTCTGCTTGAGATTGCCTTACGCTTATTCTCTGTTAATATATGTATAAATTCACAGTGATTGAGTGCTAACGACTTGCAGCAATTGGATCTTGTTCCGATCACCGACCTCAAAGGCGTCGCCAAAAAGGTCGCGGAGAAACTCGCAAAGCTCGGCATCACAACAGTACAAGATCTGCTGTTTCACTTACCCCTGCGCTACGAAGACAGAACCCAAATCTATCCGATTGCCGCCCTTATGCCCGGCAGTTACGGCACCATAGAAGCTGAAATCCAATCGACGCAAATCATCCAAGGCCGCAAGCGTATGCTGGTCTGCAATGTGCGGGACGATACGGGTAGCTTGAGCCTGCGCTTCTTTAACTTTTCCGTCGCCCAGCGTAATGCCATGCAAAATGGTTTAATGATCCGAGCCTACGGTGAAGTGCGCCGTGGTGGTCACCAAGCCGAGATAGTGCATCCAGAATACAAAGTCGTCTATCCCGGTGAAGATGTTCACCTGAGCGATACCCTAACGCCGATTTATCCCACAACTGAGGGCTTAAAACAGGCGAGTTGGCTAAAGCTGACCGAGCAAGCTTTGGCATTACTGGAAGATGGCGGTTTAACTGAGCTGCTACCACCGCAGTTGCAACCGAATAACATCAGCCTTAAACAAGCGCTGCAGACGCTACATCGACCTCCTGCGGGGATCTCTCAGTTCGATTTAGAGTTAGGCCAACACCCAGCCCAGCAGCGACTGGTGCAGGAAGAGTTGCTCGCCCATAATCTCAGCATGCTACGCCTAAGGCAGCGCAGTAATTTAGATGCAGCAGTGACCATGCAGGCCACGGGGCAGTTGCTCAATCCCTTCCTTGCCGCTTTGCCCTTTAAGCCCACAGGCGCCCAGCAAAGAGTGGTGGCCGATATAGGCAAAGATTTAGAAAAGCCGCACCCTATGATGCGCTTAGTGCAAGGGGATGTGGGCTCGGGTAAAACCTTAGTCGCGGCGATGGCTGCGCTGCAAGCGATTGAAAACGGTTATCAAGTTGCCATGATGGCGCCAACAGAGCTATTGGCCGAACAGCATGCAACTAACTTTGCCGCTTGGTTTGAACCACTCGGGCTTAAAGTCGGTTGGCTAGCGGGTAAACTTAAAGGCAAGGCAAGAGCGCAATCCCTTGCGGATATTGAATCCGGCGCAGCCCAAATGGTGATTGGCACCCATGCCATCTTTCAGCAGCATGTGGTCTTTAATAAACTCGCGTTAATTATCATAGATGAGCAGCACAGATTCGGCGTACACCAACGCTTAGGTCTGCGGGAAAAGGGCGTGAGCCAAGGGTTCCATCCGCATCAATTGATCATGACGGCAACGCCGATCCCGCGCACGCTAGCGATGACAGCCTATGCGGATCTCGACACTTCTATTATCGATGAATTGCCGCCGGGACGAACTCCAGTAACCACAGTGGCGATTGCCGATTCACGCCGCAACGAAGTGCTTGAACGGGTGCGTAACGCCGTCATCACAGATAAACGTCAGGCCTATTGGGTGTGTACTCTAATTGAAGAATCCGAAGTGCTCGAATGCCAAGCCGCCGAAGACACGGCCGAAGAACTGCGCCTCGCCCTACCCGAGCTCAATATTGGCCTAGTGCATGGCAGGTTGAAGAGCGCTGAGAAACAACAAATCATGGCCGATTTTAAGGCGGGCATCATTCATCTTCTTGTGGCGACAACAGTGATTGAAGTCGGCGTAGACGTGCCTAATTCCAGCCTGATGATCATTGAAAACCCTGAACGTTTAGGCTTAGCGCAATTACACCAACTACGCGGACGAGTCGGCCGAGGCGCCATCGCAAGCCATTGTGTGTTACTCTACAAGGCGCCATTGAGCCATACCGCCACCCAAAGACTGAGTGTACTCAGACAAAGTAATGACGGTTTCATCATAGCGCAGAAAGATTTAGAAATTCGTGGCCCGGGTGAAGTGCTTGGCACTAAGCAAACGGGACTGGCCGAACTGAAAATTGCCGACTTAGTGCGCGATCAAGCTTTGATCCCGCATATTCAAAAACTGGCAAATCACGTGATGGCGCAGGCCCCCGAAAAAGTCGATGCGATTATCTTACGTTGGCTGGGGCACAAGCAGCACTATGTGCAGGCTTAGGCTGTAAAGGGGAAAGGCCGAGGAGTGACATCTGCCTCGATACTCAAAATAAATTGTTTATGTTCAGCTAAGCGCTATAGACAAGCGCATGGAAACTTGCAAAATGAACCAGCGGCATTCCAATCGTCCGCTCTTGCACTTTTAATGTTAGCTGCATGTATTCACCACGTTACCTTGAAACTCAAGCGAAGGATGTAAAATGCAAGTTAATCAAGATGATAGAATAACACCTCAAGAGACTTCTTCTAGCAGTAATCGCTTTGCGCTTTTTGCGATCGTGCTCGTCGTGCTGCTTTCTGTCGGAGGATATTATTACTACAGCGGTGACTCAGATTCACCTAAACTCATCCCTAACGCGCCAATTGTATTGCCTGAAACACCGCCCTCTGAGCCTATGACGCTCGAAAGTGCGCCAGAATTAGAGACCACAGAGACGACCCCCGTGGCCCCTGAAACGGACAATAACAGCCCAGAAACCCCTGCGGTAACTGAGCCAGAAGTGGTGGTTGAACCTGTACCCGCGCTGGCTGAAAGTGATGCATTCGTACAACGAAAAGCCCTCGCCATTATCAATAACAATGTGCTGAGTTCCTCACTAGTACAGCAAGATCTCGCACGCCAATTTGTGGTGTTTGTCGACAATTTAGCTCAAGGTGAATTAACCCGCAAAGTGAGCCCACTCAAAGGGCCTGAAAAGCTATTCTCGGTTTCTGAAATCACCAACAAAGTGTATTTAAATCCAGCAGGTTTCCATCGATACGATGCCTATGTTGATTCGATTGCCAAAATGGACGAACAGACGTTAATGGCCACCTATAAGCAAATGACGCCTATGCTAGAGGAAGCCTTTAGCGAACTCGGCTACAGCAATGCCAAATTCAATGACAGAATGCTGCAAGCGATTAAAATACTGCTCGCGGCGCCTATCATTGAAGATCCGATTGAGCTGAGCTCTATTAGCGTTAACTATCAATTTGTTGACCCTAACTTAGAGGCACTACCCAGCGCGCAAAAACTGCTGATCCGTATGGGGCCAGAAAATACCCGCAAGCTAAAAGTAGCCCTACGCAAACTCGAGAGCCAACTGGCGCAGTAAAACCTTGCCGTGGTGAAGACAAAAGGCGCTCGGTGCGCCTTTTTCATTTTGACCGTAAATCGCTAGGATAAAAAAGCCTGTCGAATGAGAATGCCATTGCGATATTTGTTACACAAATTCGATCTAACTGCTGAAAATCGCAGCACTTGATCCCATTGCATTAACCCATACAATGCAAATGGCTTCATAAAAACGCGGGGCATAGTGTAGAATGACCCCGCTGTAGAGGTCATTCCAGCGTCATTCATCAAACGCGTTTACACCTCACTATGGTATGACAATCCATCAATGTTCTAACTTAGTTAGGGATAACTAAGACAGCTTAAATTTAGTGTCGAGGCAAAGTAGTGCAACTAACATTCAGCATTCTCTCTTGGGGCGCTTGGTCTCCCCAATATCAGCACCCGCAAAGTTGGCAAACTTGGTGCAAGAATTCGGCTGAATTAAATCTCGGTACGTCACAGTCTGATAGCACAGCTCCCGCACTCAAACACGTTCCCGCCATGCAGCGCCGCCGTTTTAGTCGCTTAACTAAGATGATGTTAGAGGTGAGTTTTCAGTGCGATATGCCGGCGAACTGCCGCTCAATTTTTGCCTCGCGCCATGGTGAGTTACAGCGCACCATAGGACTGCTCGAAGACATTATCGCCAAACAGCCCTTATCGCCCTTAGGTTTTAGTCAGTCGGTACACAATACCGCTAGTGGCATTTTTGGCATAGTAGCAGCCAATACCGCGCCATCGACCTCAGTTGCAGCAGGTACCGAAACCCTGTCACAAGCTATGGTTGAAGCCTTCGCCCAATTACACCAATCGCCAGAACCCTTGCTGTTAGTGTTCGGTGATGATCCTGTGCCACCTGTGTACGATGAGTTTACCCAAGAATTTGAATTACCTTTGGCCCTAGGCTTACAGCTCGCGCCCTTCGATGCGCCCGCTTCAGTCAAGCTCACAGTCAGCCGCATCTGTGAGTCGACAGCATTAAACCCTTTGACCTATGGCGCTTTTATCCACGCCCTAGCGACAACGCAAAATATTTCAGGCTGCTTATCCCAATGGCATTGGAGACTTGAGCATGTTTGATACAACCCACAGCCATGACGCTGCCAATAGCCATGAAGATTCAATGCACAATGCCGCTTATACCCCGCCGGAAACTCGCCGCGCAGGGCTGAATTATGTGCCACGTTGGCTCGGTGGCGTGAGTTGTTATATCGCCTTTGGCTTAGGCGGCTTATTAAGCTCCTTGACCATTTTGCCTTTGCTGCGTTTTTGGCCAGGCACACCCGAGGCGCGGATTATTCGAGTCCAAAAGGCCGTGCATCTAATGTTCAAAGGCTTTGTCGCCATGCTCACTTGGGCGGGCGTGATCCACGTTAGCACCCACAGAGCACAACAATTGCACGACGCAAAAGGCGTTATCGTTATCGCCAATCATCCCAGCTTAGTGGATGTGGTGGTGTTGATAAGCCTCATGCCCAATGCGGGCTGCATAGTGAAACAAGGTTTATGGCGTAATCCATTTTTGCGTGGTGTGGTGTCCTGCGCGGGTTATATCCCCAATCGCGGCGCCGAACTCATGCTAGAGGATTGCCGTGAAGTGCTCGCTAGGGGCACCAATTTAATTATCTTCCCCGAGGGCACACGCACGGTTGTCGGCGCGACCATTAACGACTTTGCCCGCGGCGCCGCCAATATTGCCTTAAGGACAGAAGCCGATATTTTACCTGTGGTGCTGCGTACCAATGTGCGTGGTTTGACAAAGGAGCAACCTTGGTATGAGATCCCAAGGCAAACCATGGGGATGGCCGTTGAAATCGGCACAACAGTTTCTTACCAGAAGTACCAAGCGTCTTTAGGTGAGCATGCAAAAATGGCCCGGCAGCTGACGCGGGATCTTGAACACTACTATAAACAACAACTCGAAAATAATTATGAACTTAAACAATGAAATAAAGCAGTTAATCATCGACTGCCTCGATCTTGAAGACGTCAGTATTGATGATATTGAAACCGATGCGCCGCTCTTTGGCGAAGGTCTAGGCTTAGATTCTATCGACGCCCTCGAACTCGGCTTAGCCATCAAGAAAAAATTTGATGTTAAAATCGAAGCGAACTCGGATGCCACTAAGGCCCATTTCCACAGTGTTGCCAGCTTAGCTAGCTTTATCGAATCCCAGCGCCCATAGGAGAGGAATATGCAAAATCGTGAACAAATCCTCGCCATGCTGACCACTATTTTAGTGGACGAATTCGAAATTGAGGCTGAGGCAATTACGCCTGAAGCCAACCTGTATGAAGAGCTCGATCTCGACAGTATTGATGCCGTCGACTTAGTGATAAAGCTGCAACAAATGACAGGTAAAAAGATCCAACCCGATGAATTTAAATCCGTTCGCACAGTCAACGATGTGGTGAATGCCATCGAAGGTTTAGTTAAAGACTAATGCGCGCCTTGCTACAAGTCTTAACCGCCCTCACATTGCTGGCCTATCCGGTTGCCGTGTATTTCGGGCTGAATTATTTGCCTGCTGGCACCATAGCGCTCGTGCTGTGTGTATTGCTGATTGTGCGGTTAATGCTACAAAAGCAAAAGGTTAAGACGTTAGTATTGCCCCTGTTTGTGGGGATTGCGCTTACGGCAGGCAGTTATCTTGCCAAGCGCAGCGACTGGCTTTTGTATTACCCTGTGGTAATAAATCTGACTATGCTGGCTCTGTTCAGTTATTCACTGCACACTGGCCCATGCATGATAGAGCGTTTAGCCCGCTTGAAAGAACCCGATTTACCGGATGAAGCCATTCCGTATCTTAAAAAAGTCACCCTACTTTGGTGCGGCTTATTTATCTTAAATGGCTCAATGGCGGCTTATACCGCTGGCTTTACTAGCTTAGCAACCTGGACCTTGTATAACGGTTTGATTGCATACGTACTCATGGGACTGCTCCTCGGTGGGGAATGGTTATATCGCAGCTTTTGGTTGAAGAAAACATGACACAGCTACTCAAAAACTGGTTAACCCAAGGGCCCTTTGCCCAACAACTGATCAGCTTTAATCACCACGACATAGTCACAGGTGCATTATTTACCAATCAGGTGGCGTATTTTTACGAGCAACTGCTCGCCGCGCCCGAGAAAAAATGGCTGCTCGCGAGTGATACCAGCGATCTGTTTGCCGTCGGATTATGTGCCGCGCTGTTAGCGGGCAAAGAAATTATCCTGCCACCGAACACCCAAACCGGCACCTTGAGCGAGTTAACCCACCAGTTTGATGGCATATTGTCAGACAAGCCTTTGTGCGAATGCCAAGCTTTTGTGCTGCTGAAAAAGGAACTGAGCCCGCCCAACAAACCTTGGCCCGCGAGCGAGGCTATCGGCGAGTTAGTGCTATTTACCTCTGGCAGCAGCGGCGAACCTAAGGCGATCCGTAAAACACTCGAACAGTTAGATGTCGAAGTGTCTGTACTCGAACATACTTTTGCCGAGCATTTGCCCCATTGCAGTGTGGTATCCACGGTTTCCCACCAGCATATTTATGGTCTGTTATTCAAGATTTTGTGGCCGCTCGCCGCCAGTCGACCGTTTTTAAGCGAGCAGATTGAATACCCAGAAACCCTAAGTTATTACACGGCCTTACTGCCAAACCTGTGTTTGATCAGTAGTCCAGCCCAATTATCGCGCCTACCTAAAGCGCTAGAGCACGAGCGGCAACTGCGCTCACCGAGCTTAGTTTTTAGCTCTGGCGGCCCATTAAGTTTTGCCGCGGCCAAGGGCGTCAACCAGTGCTATGGTCACCTGCCCATCGAAATTTTTGGTAGTACAGAAACGGGCGGCATCGCCTATCGCCGTCAGCATGAGGCCGATGAACCTTGGCAAGTGTTTGACCGCATCTCAATAGATCAAGATCCTAGCGACGGCGCCCTGCTGCTGAAATCGCCCTATTTGGCCGACGATGAATGGCTGCGCTGCGAAGATAAAATCGAACCAACCGAAAATGGCCAGTTTAGACTCAAGGGCCGACTCGATCGCATCGTTAAGATTGAAGAGAAACGCCTGTCGCTAGCGCAAATGGAAACCCTCATGTGCAGCCACGCCTACGTTGAGCAAGCTGCACTAGTCGTGCTGCCACAGTTTAAATCCCAACTTGGCGCAGTGGTGACCTTGTCAGAACTCGGTAAAAACGTGCTGCAAGAACAGGGCAAACTCAGTATTAACAATGCCCTAAAAGCACATTTACTGACCCAATTTGAGCGCGTCACCCTGCCACGCCGCTGGCGTTATCCCAATATTTTACCGCTTAACACTCAGGGTAAGCGTGTCACTGCACAGTTAGTCGAGTTATTTGATCATGATTAAATCGAGTTTACCGCCGATCCTGCATTCCGATATCGGCATTGATAACATTGAATTACGTCTGTTAGTGGCGGCCGACCTTGAGTATTTTAACGGCCATTTCCCCGAACAAGCCGTGTTGCCGGGCGTGACGCAATTAGATTGGGCGGTGCGTTTAGGCTGCCAGCATTTCGGTTATTCAGAGGCGGTCGCTAACTTAGAAGTGCTTAAATTTCAGCAACTCATACTGCCGGGCCAAGAAGTCACCTTAAGCATTAGCAATAATGCCGCTAAGGCAAAACTCACCTTCGCCTATAGCGATGGTGACAACCGCTACGCGTCGGGCCGTATCGCCTTTGATACCTCGCCATTGGTCAATCAGTCTTCCGATGTCAACAATAACGGAGCGAGTCAGTGTTAACGCCACCCAGCGACCTTGTTGAGTCGGCGCCCATTAAGCTCGCCTTAGTGATCCCCAATTACAATCACAGCGCCGCGATTGCCCAGACCTTGGCCGAACTCGCCCAATTTAATCTGCCCTGTTATTTAATTGATGATGGCAGCAATGACGAAACCCGTTATCTACTGCAATCCTTAGCCCAAACCTATCCTTGGGTGACTTTGCTGCTGCATCCGTATAATCGTGGTAAGGGCGCAGCTGTGATGACAGGGCTGCGCCGTGCCTACCGCGATGGCTTTAGTCATGCGCTGCAGGTCGATGCTGATGGCCAACATAATCTCGCCGATATTCCAGCTATGATAGCAAGGGCACAGGCTAAACCCGATGCGCTGATTTCGGGTAAGCCTGAGTACGATGAATCCGTGCCTAAGGGCAGGCTCTATGGCCGTTATCTAACCCATTTTTGGGTATGGGTCGAAACCTTAAGCTTTGATATTCAAGATTCTATGTGTGGCTTTCGCGTTTATCCGCTGGCCGCCACCGAGCGATTACTGTGCCAGCAAGCCTTAACGGAACGAATGGATTTTGATATCGAAATCCTGGTTAAACTCTACTGGCAAGGGGTAGAGATTCTATTCCAGCCGACTAAGGTGATTTATCCCGAAGGCGGCGTCAGTCACTTTCAAGGTGTGGCCGATAATGTGCGCATCACTAAGCTGCACACTAAGTTATTTTTCGGCATGCTCAAACGCCTGCCTTGGCTATTGAAGCGTAAATCGCAGCAACAAGCCGTGCAAACTTCCCATTGCTCGTCAGCAACACAATCGATTTCAGCAACATCATCAACTTCAGCTACCCATTGGTCTGGCATGAAGGAGCGCGGCAGTTACTGGGGCATCAAACTGTTAGCCGAGAGCTATCGCTTTGGCGGCCATTGGTTGTGCCGCGCCATTATGTATCCGGTGATTTGCTATTTTTTCCTCACAGGTAAAGTCACCCGTGAAGCCTCGTTAGATTTTTTGCGCCGCGTGCAAAAACTTGAGCCGCAACACCCTAAGCTCAATCAGCCTGTAGGCTGGCGCGATAGCCTGAATCACTTTTTAGCCTTTGGCAATGCCGCACTCGATAGAATCGATGCCTGGTGCGATCGCATCCAATTGAGCCAAGTGGATTTCCCCGACCGCCAAGTGCTGGCCGACCAGCTCGAAAGCGGCAAAGGCGCGGTGTTATTAGTGTCGCACCTGGGTAATTTAGAACTTTGCCGCGCCATTTCAATCCACCAGCGCAAAGTCAAAGTGAACGTCATGGTGCTAACTAGCCATGCGGAAAACTTCAATAAGGTGCTCAAACAGTTAAACCCAGATAGCACGCTCAATCTTATTCAAGTGACCGAGCTGAATCCTGCAACGTCTATGCTGTTGCAGCAAAAGATAGAAGACGGTGAACTGGTGGTGATCGCGGGCGATAGAACCTCATCGAATACCCAAGGCCGCGTCATGTATGCGCCGTTTATGGGCCAAGATGCCGCGTTTCCACAAGGGCCGTTTATTTTGGCGGGCTTACTCGATTGCCCCGTGTTTTTAATGTTTTGCCTGCGGGAACAAGGGCGTTATCGGGTGCATTTAGAACGCTTTGCCGAAACACTGAAAGGCCCAAGAGCGGGCAGAATGGACAGATTACAGCAGGCCGTTAACCGCTACAGCGAACGTTTAGAATACTTTGCCAGACGCGAGCCTTTGCAATGGTTTAACTTCTTCGATTTTTGGCGCAAAGACAACGAGCTACAACGCACCCCATCGCATTTAGTACAGCCTAATCCGTTACCGACAACTTCAGCATCATCGCCGATCCCAGAGCAGGATCATAAGACAGACAGGACACAGCATTCATGAGCCACACCAAAGCAGCCGACTCCGAGAGTCAATCAGACCTACAGACTGTTGAGTTCGGCCGTCAATATCTCACATTAGAACAAGTGGTTGCCGTCGCCAAAGGCGCGCCAGTCAAGCTCTGTGATGATGCGGATTATCAAGAATATATCCAAAAAGGTGCGCGCTTTATCGATAGCCTGCTGCACGAAGAAGGCGTGGTCTATGGCGTAACCACAGGTTATGGCGACTCTTGCACAGTCAATGTGAGCTTAGATCTGGTCCACGAGTTACCACTGCATTTAACCCGCTTCCACGGCTGCGGTTTAGGCGAGACCTTAAGCATAATGCAGGCCCGCGCTGTGATGGCTTGCCGTTTAAACTCCTTAGCCATTGGCAAATCTGGCGTGACCTATGAGCTATTAAAGCGCATCGAAACCTTGCTGAATCTCAACATAGTGCCAGTCATCCCAGAGGAAGGTTCGGTCGGCGCCAGTGGTGATTTAACGCCTTTGTCGTATTTAGCCGCCGTGTTAGTCGGTGAGCGCGAAGTGATTTACCAAGGTGAGCGCCAAGCGACTCAAGCTGTGTACGCTAAGCTCAACATCATCCCGCATGTCCTGCGCCCAAAAGAAGGCTTAGCCTTGATGAACGGCACGGCTGTGATGACGGCTTTAGCCTGCTTAGCCTTTGATCGCGCGCAATATCTTGCCCGCTTAAGTAGCCGCATTACCGCCATGGCTTCATTAACGCTAAAAGGCAACTCGAACCATTTTGATGAAATCTTATTTGCCGCCAAACCGCATCCAGGGCAAAACCAAATCGCCACTTGGATACGGGAAGATTTGAATCACCACGAACATCCACGTAATTCTGATCGTCTGCAGGACAGATATTCCATCCGCTGCGCACCGCACATTATCGGCGTGTTGCAGGATGCGCTGCCGTTTATGCGTCAGTTTATCGAAACCGAAATCAACAGCGCCAACGACAACCCGATTGTCGACGGCGAAGGCGAGCATATTCTCCACGGTGGCCATTTCTACGGCGGCCATATCGCCTTTGCGATGGATTCACTGAAGAATACTGTGGCCAACTTAGCCGATCTTATCGACCGCCAAATGGCGCTAGTGATGGACCCTAAGTTTAACAATGGCTTACCTGCCAACTTATCCGGCTCAACCGGTCCGCGCCGCGCGATTAATCATGGTTTTAAAGCGGTGCAAATTGGCGTGTCGGCTTGGACGGCAGAAGCGCTCAAGCACACTATGCCCGCCAGCGTGTTCTCTCGCTCGACCGAATGCCACAATCAAGACAAGGTGAGCATGGGCACTATCGCCGCCCGCGATTGTATGCGCGTGCTGCAATTGACCGAACAAGTCGCGGCAGCAGCCTTGCTCGCCATGACCCAAGGTATTGGCCTGCGTATCGCACAGAATGAGCTGAACGAAGCCTCGCTCACACCCTCATTGGCGAAAACCCTCGCTCAAGTGCGCGCCGATTTTGAAACCTTAATTGAAGATAGACCGCTTGAAGCCGTGCTACGCCAAACCATAGCTAAAATCCAAGCGGGCGAATGGGAAGTGTGCCGATGAAATCATTGCTCACTATCGATATGGAAATGCAAATCCCCTTCCACGATGTGGATTCTATGGGGATTACTTGGCATGGCAATTACCTGCGTTATTTCGAAATAGCCCGCTGTAAACTGCTCGATGAACTGGGCTACAACTACCGCCAAATGCAAGCATCCAACTATGCGTGGCCGATTATCGATTTGCAGATTAAGTACGTCAAAGCCAGCACCTTCGAGCAAAAAATCACAGTACGCGCCGAGTTAGTTGAGTGGGAAAACCGCTTAAAAATCAATTATCAAATTCGCGACGTTGAAACCGGTACGCGCATCACTAAGGGTTATACCATTCAGGCGGCGGTCGATATGAGCACCCAAGAATTGTGCTTTGTTACCCCAGATGTGTTCCGTGACAAAATCGCCACCCTGCTCGCTAAGGTTGAAGACTAATGAACTCAGTACTAGCCAAGAGCTCTGCGCTAACGAAGAACCCTGTGCTGGCGAAGTGTGCATTATTTCTCTGCTTAGCTTTTGCTTTGATAAGCCTGCCACTCAAGGCTGAGACCTTAGCCGCGCCCGGCGCTTATCAAACACTCTTTAGCCAAAGTGCAGATACCGCGCAGCTTGTCGCCTTAAGCCAAAAACTTAACTTGGGCGAAACGGTGCGAGGTCAGTTTGTGCAATCTCGGCAGTTGAAGGTGCTCAAAAAGCCGTTAATCAGCCAAGGTCAGTTTATCTTCGATCAAACCCAAGGGCTGATCTGGCAACAGATAAAACCCTTCGAATCCCTACTGATTTTAAAGGATAAACAACTGATCCAGCGCGATAGCCAAGGTCGAGTGCAGGTCAGCAAGGCCGATGCCTCGGCAAGCGCTGCCGCTATGGGCGATTTATTACCCAGCCTAGTGCGCGCTATGCTCAGTGGTGATATTTCCGGTTTAAGCGAAAACTTCGAGCTGCACTTTCTCATCACAGACAAGTTAAGCCCAGACGGCCAATGGCAATTAGGCCTAACGCCCAAAGATCCCTTAATGAAAAAAGCTATCGCCAATATGGTGTTAGAAGGTGGCGATGTGTTGCAATCCTTAGTGCTGCTGAGCGCCGCGCCGAATGTGACATCACAGGATATGACCCGCATCGACTTTATTGCGCTTTCCCAAGGCACACTCAGCGAAACCGAATTGGCGCAGTATGCGTTGGCGCTCGAGGCGAGCAAACCTTAGCCATGGCCTCCAACTTCGCCGCGCGCGCCAATCAAGCTTTGATGCAATCTTCCCCTAAGTGGCGCCTCGTCGTTTGGTTGCTATTGATGCTGTCAGCAAGTCTGTGGACGCTGCAACTCTGGCAAAACGGCGCACGGGTGCAGAGCGATATTCTCGCCATGTTGCCGCATTTACAGCAAGACAAACTCACAGAGCGCGCCCTTAACCAAGTTGAAGCCACGCTCGCCGACCAAGTCTATATTGCGCTCGTCGCCAAGGATGAAACCACAGCAATCGCTGCGGCTAAGCTGTTGATGCAAAAGCTTGAAGCTGACCTTGTTGCAAGGGGTAAGCAAGGCGCGCTAACCGATATCCGCAGCGCCGATATGCAGCTCGGCGAAGTGCTAGGGCAATTCTATTTTCCCCACAGATTTAAATTACTGACAGCGCCGCAAGCCGAAGCATTAGCCAGCCAAAATATTGAAAGTCTGATTGAGGCAGCCACAGCGCAGTTTTACAACGCCTTTAGTTACGCCAATAGCAACTTGCTCGCCCAAGATCCGCTGCTGTTATTCCCGGCCAATTTACTCGCCCTCGCACCGAGTTCAAAAGTCAGGGCCAGCCAAGGGATACTGCTCGCGAATCAAGGCGATAATGTTGCCGCGGTCGTCATGGCAAAGGGGCGAGAAAGCGCTTTTAATCCCAATGCGCAATTAGCGCAGATGACGGCATTAACTGCGGCCTTGGATGCGGTTGAAGAAGGCTATCCAGATATTACCGTGCTCAAAGCTGGTGCCCTGTTTCATGCCCTTGCGGCAACGCAAACGGCTAAGAGTGAAATATCGATCCTCGGCCTAGCATCCTTACTTGGGGTGATAGCCTTAGTTTGGTTGGCGTTTCGCTCAGTGATGCCGCTACTGTTGGCGATTGTCACTATTTCCAGCGGGCTGTTGCTCGCAGTGACTTTTACCTTAAGTGTGTTTGGCGAGCTGCATTTACTCACCTTAGTGTTTGGCACTAGCTTGATTGGCATTGCCATCGACTACAGTTTTCATTTTTACTGCGAACGCTTAAGCGATACAGAGCGGAGCGCACAGGCCACAGTGGCGTATATCTTCCCAACGGTGACGCTCGCCTTTATCACCAGCGCCTTGGCTTACGTCGGCATAGGTTTAGCGCCGTTTCCCGGCATGCAGCAAGTCGCGATTTTCTGCGCAGCAGGTTTACTTGGGGCCTATCTCACCCTCATTCTCGCCTATCCACTGTTAGCGGGAAGTCGTTTGCCTGAAGGCTCCCGCCCGTTAGCGCTCGCGGGAACTTACCTTGCCTGTCTCACTCAGTTATCGAAACGATTTACCACGCCGTTAGGCATGGGCCTATTTGCTTTAGTGATAGTTGTTTGGTGTCTGATTGGCGTATCAAAGTTAACCGTCGATGACGATATTCGCCATTTGCAGCAAAGTCCTGCAAGCGTGACTGAGCCAGAAAACCAGCTACGCCAGTTACTCAGTGGCGGCACAGATAATCAATTCTTATTGGTACGCGCACCGAGCGAAGAAGCGCTGCTGCAACAGCTTGAGCGAGTGTCACCCATGCTCAATGCCGCTATCGCTAACCAAGAGTTAGGCAACTATGTCAGCCTCAGTCGTTATCTGCCCAGCCATCGAAAACAAGACACGGCTTACCACTTACAGGGCGAAATCTATCAAACTCAGATAGATACTGTGCTCACAAGCCTTGGTTTGGATGAAAATCTAAAGCCAGAACTGCAAGCCGCCTATTTGGCCGCGAAAACAGAGTACATCACGCCTGCTGCATTCTTTACGCTAGGGGCCGGCAAGCAACTCGCGCCGCTGTGGCTCGCGCCAAATGAGGCTAACAGTCCAGTCAGCAATGGCGCGCTAAATGATGATGGGGCAAGCGCAGAACATGGCGCGGAGCATGGAGCAGATCAGGGTGCCGATTATGGAGCTGATTATGGTGCAATAGTCCTCCTTGGCGGCATTCAGCAAATCGATGCCCTTAAGGCGCGTTTTACCCATGATGAAAGCGTACAACTTATCGATAAAGTCGCGGACATTTCCGCCGTCATGGGCCACTACCGACTGTTAACCCTAAAGCTGTTAGCCCTTGCACTTGGCATCGCACTCTTGTTGTTTAGCCTGAATTTCGGCTTTAAAAAAGCCGCGGTTGTGGTTGCCGTGCCGGCCCTTGCGGCCTTGCTCACGCTCGCAACCTTAGGCTTAACGGGCTCGCCACTGAGTCTGTTCCATGCACTGGCGCTCATTTTAGTTTTCGGGATTGGCATAGACTACAGCTTGTTTTTTGCCTCAGCCCAGAACCACGGCAAGGCAGTGATGATGGCGGTGTTTATGTCCGCCTGCTCGACCCTATTGGCCTTTGGTTTACTCGCCTTTAGCCAGACCCAAGCGATTCATTACTTTGGCTTAACCCTGTCGCTGGGCATAGGGTTTACCTTTTTACTTTCGCCGTTGATTTTGACTACAACACAGGCTTTAACCAACAATCCGCTTCTAACGACTAAAAAGTCCTGATGACTACAAGGAACGTACTTTACATGTCTACACCCGTTCACGATTTATCAACTATGCCAAATTCACTCGATATCGATGTGGCCATTATCGGCGCAGGGCCTTCAGGTGCCATCGCCGCTAGCCTGCTGCACCTGCAAGGTAAGCGTGTGCTGGTGTTAGAGAAACAGCATTTTCCTCGCTTCTCCATCGGCGAAAGTTTACTGCCCTGCTGCATGCAATTCATCGAAGAAGCGGGCATGTTAGATGCGCTCAATGCTGCCGGATTCCAGCATAAAAATGGCGCCGCCTTTCGTCGCAATGGCACTTATACCACCTTCGATTTTACCGATAAATTTACCCCAGGGCCGGGCACCACGTTTCAAGTGCAGCGCGCCAGTTTCGATAAACTGTTAGCCGATACCGCCCAAAGCCAAGGGGTCGACATCCGCTACGGCGAAACGGTCGAGGCTATCGATTTAACCGAGAACCCACGCTTAACAGTGCGCAATGAACAGGGCGAGCTTTATCAAATCAATGCCCAATATGTGCTCGATGCCAGCGGGTTTGGGCGCGTGTTACCCCGCTTGCTCAACTTAGAAAGTCCGTCTTGCCTGCCTCCGCGCAGCGCCATCTTTACCCATGTGGAAGACAACATCAGCGATGCTAACTTTGATCGTAATAAGATTTTGATCAGCGTCCACCCTGAACATAAGGACATTTGGTACTGGCTCATTCCCTTTAGCAATGGTCGTTGTTCACTCGGCGTGGTGGCTGAGCCGCAATTACTTGAGCGTTTACAAGGTTCCCTTGAGCAACAATTGATGAGCATAGTCAACGAAGAACCAGGGCTAAAAGCCCTGCTGGCCAATGCGAAAGTGGTGCAGGAATGCGCCACGCTCAAAGGTTATTCTGCCAATGTGTCACGCCTTGCGACCGACAAGTTCGCGCTATTGGGTAATGCGGGCGAGTTCCTCGATCCGGTGTTTTCCTCCGGTGTGACTATCGCCATGCAATCGGCGTCTATGGCGGCAAAATGCCTAACGAAACAACTCAATGGCGAAGCGGTTGACTGGCAAGCCGATTACTCAACGCCTTTGATGCAGGGCGTGAATGCCTTCCGCACCTATGTGCAAGCTTGGTATGATGGCCGCTTTCAGGATGTGATCTTCTATGAAGAACCGAACGAGCGTATCAAGCAGATGATTTGTTCTATTCTGGCGGGCTATGCTTGGGATACGAATAATCCCTTTGTTAAAGACTCGGAGCGCCGCCTGAATATGATAGTCGAACTGTGCCGAAATCCAGCCGCCACTCCAGCATTCGCAGAGGTCTAATCGCATGCTGCTAAACCTTAACGCTAAATGGCTAATCATCCCCGCGCTATTGCTCGCAAGCCTTGGGCTAACGGGCTGTAGTGAACTGCTGTTCAGGCAGACCTGTGTCGGACTCGCTAAGGATATGCGTTATTGTTTGGCACCATTGCCCCATGACTTTGCTCCCGCGACCGATAAGCCGTTGACTCAGCCAAGGATAAAGTCCACGACTGAGCCTACAACTAAGCCCGCCATCATGGCGAGTCAGCAAACCGACAGCAACACAGGCGTATCTTCTCCCCAGTCCTTTAGCCAAAAAGTCAGTATTAAAGTGGGGAAAGAGTCCCACGAACTGCTCACTCAATTGGAGTTAGAGGGCGAGCGCATGACGCTCGTGGGTTTAGCGCCACTCGGACAGGCGTTGTTTACCTTGGTTTATGATGGGAATACACTCAGCAGTGAGCAAAGTGTGCTGCTGGGCGACAATTTTAAAGCCGAGTATTTAATGGCGATGATGCAACTGATCTATTGGCCTGAGCAGAGTATTCGCGCCCATTTGGAAGGTGGTCATTTAGTGACTGGTCTTTGCGATACGGTTGAGGGAAATAAGAGCGACACGCTTGTCGATACCCGAATGAATACAATCCCCTGTCGCCAGATCTATAGCCAAGATACCTTGATCAGTAAAAGCGCCCTGCAAACCCATGTGGTGCAAATCCGTTATCAACAAGATGTCGGCGATGCCCTATGGCAAGCCCACATCAGCCTAACTATGCCACAGGCCAAGTTTGAGCTAGAAATCGAACCTATTTAACCTTTTAACACCCGCACTTCACTGTGCCATGGTAAAAAAACGATACGCTATGATGAACAGAGTCGCCATTACACAAATTGGACTGTGTACCCCGCTAGGGCAAGATCCCCAGCAGGTTTTAGACCGCCTGATCGCAGGCGATACCAGCGCGATGCAGCGCAGTGACACACTCCTGTTCGAGCACCCAACCTTAGTTGCACCCGTGACGGCTGCGCTACCAAGCATTCCTGCAAAGCTCATCCAGTTCGATTGCCGCAATAACCAGTTACTGCTGTGCGCCGCACTGCAAATTGCCGCCACAGTTGAACAAGCGAAACGGGATTTGGGTCATGCCCGCATTGGCGTTGTGTTAGGCACCAGCACCTCTGGCATATCTAAAGGTGAAGCGGCCCTAAGCTATCGCAATCAACACGGCCACTTTCCGGCGGATTACCACTATTTCCAGCAGGAACTCGGCAGCACTAGCGACTTTTTGCGCCAATATTTTGAGCTAGATGGCCCTTGCTACACGATTTCAACCGCCTGCTCCTCCAGCGCCAAAGTCTTTGCCAGTGCCAAACGTTTACTCAGCGCTAACCTCTGCGACATGGTGATTGTTGGCGGTGTCGACAGTTTGTGCCAACTCACAGTTAATGGTTTTAATGCTTTGGAATCTGTGTCCAAAGGCCACTGCAATCCTTTTAGCATCAACCGTGATGGCATCAATATCGGCGAAGGCGCAGCACTTTTCGTGCTAACGGCGGGCGAGTCCGATGTGATGCTCGCGGGTATTGGCGAGTCGAGCGACGCCCATCATATTTCGGCGCCACATCCCGAAGGTGCAGGCGCCATCACCGCCATGCAAGCGGCGTTGCAGGATGCAAACATTGCAGCACAAGACATCAGTTACATTAACTTGCACGGCACAGCCACACCCAAAAATGATGCGATGGAAAGCCGCGCTGTGGTTGAAGTATTTGGCGCCAACACGCCGCCCTGTAGCTCGACCAAACCCTTAGTCGGCCATACCTTAGGTGCAGCTGGCGCGATTGAAGCTGCCTTCTGCTATTTATTGCTTTCGGCACATAATCGCGACCAAGCCCTGCCGCCCCATCAATGGGACGGACAAGTCGATCCGCAGGATCCGTCCATAGCCTTAGTCGAACGCCATCGAGTCGCCGCCAAAGGCGCACTTAACTATGTGATGAGTAATTCCTTCGCCTTTGGCGGCAGCAATGCCAGCCTGATTTTTTGCCGTAACGAGGCCTAAAATGATGCCCTTTATTCAATTCAATTTACCCTTTTCTGAGCAGGATATTGCCGATTTCATCCCCCACAGGGCGCCGATGATCTTGGTCGATAAGATCATCTCTTATCAACGTGATACCTTAGTTACCGAAGTCACGATCACGCCGAAAAGCCCCTATTTCGACGATAAACATCAAGCCGTACCCAATTATGTGGGTATCGAATATATGGCCCAAAGTATTGCCGCACTGGCCGGAGTAGAAGCTAAGCTGCGCAATGATAAAATCCGCGTGGGTTTTCTGTTGGGGTCGCGCAAATTAGCGCTACATGCCAAGCAATATGAACTCGGGCGCACCTATCGCACCCAGGTAAACCGTCTCTATCAAGAGGAGTCGGGATTAGCGGTATTCGATTGCCAGATTTATCTGCTGCCCAAAGCCGGAAGCGATCAAGAAAAAATCTTAGTCGCCACAGCGAATGTGAATGTGTTCCAACCTCAAGACACGCAAGCCTACCTTGATGGAAATCAAGACGCGGGCAATAGAAGCCTTGGACACTGACTCAGACACTAATATCGAGGCAATGCAAAGACCATGCTATAGCAGCAAACTGAATTAGCCTGTCGATAAAAGCGTTAGATTAAACGCCTTAGCAAGCAGCCTTTACCATAAATACATGAAACCCCATACCGACTCCTAAAGATAAAATGGGGTGGAGAAAACAAATGAATAACAGAGTATTAGTCACAGGTTCGAGCCGCGGCATAGGTAAAGCCATTGCCCTCAAACTGGCCGCAGCAGGCTTCGATATCGCCCTGCATTACCACAGCAATCAAACGGCGGCCGATGACACTGCCGTTGAAGTTCGCGCGCTTGGAGTCGATGTGAGCCTGCTCAAATTTGATGTCGCCGAACGCGCGACAGTCAAAGCTGCCATCGAAGCCGATATCGAGGCCAATGGTGCCTATTACGGCGTGATCCTCAATGCTGGCATCAACCGCGATACAGCCTTTCCCGCCATGACAGAAAGCGAGTGGGACAGCGTCATTCACACTAACTTGGACGGTTTTTATAATGTGATCCATCCCTGCGTGATGCCTATGGTACAAGGCCGAGAAGGTGGACGTATCATCACTTTAGCTTCGGTATCTGGGATTGCGGGCAACCGTGGACAAGTGAATTACAGTGCCTCCAAAGCGGGCATTATCGGCGCGACTAAGGCACTGTCATTAGAACTGGCAAAACGCAAAATTACCGTCAACTGTATCGCCCCGGGCTTGATAGAAACCGACATGGTGGCCGATATCCCTAAGGACATGGTCGAGCAATTAGTGCCGATGCGCCGTATGGGTAAACCCAATGAAATCGCCGCCTTAGCCGCATTTTTAATGTCTGACGATGCAGCCTATATCACTCGCCAAGTGATATCGGTCAATGGAGGCATGATCTAAATGAGCGAGGCGACAAATCAAACACGCTTGGGTAAACGAGTGGTCATCACAGGTGTTGGTGGTATTACCGCCCTAGGCCATGATTGGCCAACCATTGCGGCGAGCCTTAAGGCGCAGAAAAACTGCGTCGTCACTATGAGTGACTGGGATAGATACGACGGACTCAACACCCGTTTAGCCGCGCCAATTACTGACTTTGAAGTGCCAAGCCATTATTCGCGCAAGAAAATTCGTTCCATGGGTCGGGTTTCCATCATGGCAACCCGCGCCAGTGAACTGGCTTTAATCGATGCGGGGTTGTTGGATGACCCTATCGTGTCCTCGGGTGAAATGGGCATCGCCTATGGTTCATCCACGGGCAGTACCGATCCTATTACCGCCTTTGGCGATATGCTGAAAACGGGCGATATGTCGGGCATCACCGCAACGAGTTATATCCGCATGATGGCGCACACCACAGCGGTGAACGTCGGCGTATTCTTCGGCTTAAAGGGCCGAATTCACACCACCAGCAGCGCGTGCACTTCGGGTAGCCAAGGCATAGGTTACGCCTATGAAGCTATCAAATACGGTCAGCAAACCTTAATGTTGGCGGGCGGCGGCGAAGAACTCTGCCCCACCGAAGCTGTGGTGTTCGATACCCTGTTTGCCACCAGCACTAAAAACTCGACGCCCGAACTCACGCCACGCCCCTTTGATGCGGATCGCGATGGCCTCGTCATTGGCGAAGGGGCTTGTACACTGGTGCTCGAAGAGCTCGAACACGCCAAGGCGCGCGGCGCCAAGATTTACGCTGAGTTAGTCGGTTTTGGCACAAATTCCGACGGTCAACACGTCACCCAACCGAATGCGCAGACCATGGAAATAGCCATCAGATTAGCCCTCAAAGATGCGCAGCTTGAGCCTAGCGCCATAGGTTATGTGAACGCCCACGGCACAGCAACCGACCGTGGTGACATTGCCGAGAGTCACGCGACTCAAGCGGTGTTTGGCGCAGATACGCCAATTTCATCCCTTAAAAGCTACACGGGCCACACCTTAGGCGCATGCGGTGCGTTAGAAGCTTGGGTGAGTATTGAGATGATGAATGCGGGCTGGTTTGCGCCAACACTCAATCTTGAGAATATCGACCCACAGTGCGCTGATTTGGACTATATCCGTAACGAACTGCGCCCGATCGACACAGATTATGTCATGAGTAATAATTTCGCCTTTGGCGGCATTAATACCTCGCTGATTTTTAAACGCTGGACCAGATAACACCTAAAACCCACATAAGGACATAGCAATGAAACCACTGTTTGCAGGGATGCTGCTGAGCATCAGTTTATTAACCGCGCCACTCTTTGCCAAAGAATACACGGTAGAAACCTATCAAGAAGTCTTTAAGGGCGACAACGAATTTAAGCAGAAACAAGCCATCGAATCCTTAAGCCTTGCAGGCTTATCCGATCCTGCAATTTACGATGTGCTCGAAGCTAAACTGCTTGCCTCTTTACCCCAAGCGACTGAAAAAAATGCCATCGACTACAGTGCTTGGTTAGTCAAAGGCTTAGCCTACTCGGGTAACGACAAGTACAGCGAAACCATCAACAGCATTGTGAATGGCAACTATCACAAAAAACTCAAAAAATACGCATCTCAAGCCAATGAAAATCTAGCGCAATATAAAAAGTGGAATACCATTCTTGGGGATAAAAGCCAATATGCTGCCGACCAAAGTCAGCAAAATAATGCCTTTGCCAATGCACTACGCAGCGATGATTTAGAGTTAATGCGCCTAGCGGCTAAACGCATTATGGATGATCGTCAGTACGATGACTTTATCCTAGCCATCCTCAGTAACGAATTAAAAACGCCACGCTTAATGGCCGATGACAAACTCGCCATCGATACCTATGCCAACATGGCAAAAGCCCTAGCAAGCTCAGGCAATGCAGATTACCGCGACGTGATTGAGAATATTGCGACCACAAGTTCGAACCGAAAACTGCAAAAATACGCGGCTAGCTACCTGAAGAAATTCTATTAAACCAGCCTGTTTTACGCTTAATCGAGAAAATTATGGCCGAGCTTATCCTCGGCCATTTTTATATCCGTTTGGATCACTTTTTAAATTAAAAGAAAATTTACTGTTGGCCTTAGCGTTTGCTGATATTCGCCTTTACAGGCTTGCGATGGTAATCACTCACGACACTGTGAAATCTAAGTTGATAAACGAGAGTTACGGAAGGCGAAGAGACAGTTAAACATAGATATTGTTCAGAGTGAGGCCAACCATGGTACTGGCTCGGCGACGCGCAGCAAGTCCATCCTTGGATGCTCGACCGCCCCGTCCATGGGGCGGACGGTCGTCTCACCAATCACCATGATTTGCCTTTCGAGCATCAGCGTAACCTTTAAGCTCAAAAGACTAGAACGAACAATTAACAAATGGCAGATCCCTTGAAATTTCATGCTAACACAGAATTATATACAGCCTCATGTCTAAGGAATGAAAAACAGACTTTGCAATATCTAAACCGATTGCAGTAATCCTCATAGGTGGGCTCGTCCTCTTTCTGATGAGTTTTAGCAACTATATTGTGGCCCATTCCATTGCGAAGCAGATTTAAAGTGATGAGTCCATTCCATTATCCATGTCCTGACTCACGCAATTTATTCCAAAGCCCAGCGACAACTTCGCAGGAAATTGGTGTGTCGGTAACTTCAACCTGAAAAATCTAAAAAGTTCTCCTATCCAATCTCTTATTTAATCTCACTGTCCCACAGGATAGCTAACAATCGCTGTTGAGCCATCTAAGAACATCATCTGGTTACCGTGTAGTCCATGAAATGGGAATTCAGCATAGGGTAATCCTTGTGACGACATGTTGATGCGAAGGACGGTATCATCCAATCGAAACTCTCTAGCATGCCAAGGAAAGATCCCCTTATTCTTCTCTGTAACCATAAATGCAATCGGAAAGAAATGTAAATGACTCGAAATAGCAAGATTACCCTCATTAAAAAAAGCGATATTTTTAGCACTGACATGCCTGCTTGATGGATAAAACCAATAATACATTTCATGAGTGTCGACCAAAGCATCGTCATCACCCAACACAAATCTCTTTAATGGGTCAAAATATGGGGTAGATTCTGGTTCAACCTTACATTCCTTTACCGATGTCGCTGCCAATATGTGCCCAATCATAGCTCGACAAAACTTAATAGCATCAACCTCAACACTGATTTCAGTATAGGGGCTGGTTGGTATGTTGAAATAGTCCTTTATCTTAGAAGTTAATAACTTACATACTCTAGCGATCTCCGTATCATTATCACCACCAACATGAAGGCCATTACAGGTTTTACAAAGTGTTTTGAATTTGCTTCCATTGCTTGATTCAATACCCTTGACACCATTTCCCGAAACAAAACCTGCCGTTTCAGTTATGTGCCGCTGTTCAACTTTAGTTATAGTTATACTGCCTTGCGGAGGTACATGATCAAATGTCAGTACTCCATATTTCCCACATATTAAACAATATCCTTGGGTTATCTTTGTATGAGCGATTCTTTCAGATATTGACTTACTGTATTTTCCCATTGCCGCCCCCTTGCTATGACATTTTCTCGAGTAACTTAACTGGTACTGTTCAAGAAAGATAGAACACACATTAAAAGAGAAAAAACCTAACTAGCGATTCAATTTTTGTTTTCAATGATTGATGAATAACACTTAAATTATATGCATAAGCCAACACATCAAAAGATCTGACAGACATAACTTTTACTCCTTAACAATTGACCAACCACGCTATAGCCTCAGGAATACACCACCCCCTCGGAGTTGCCGCAGGGCATTAGCGTTCGTTGCGTGATCGAGGCATGGAGGCCGAGATAGCGTCAGTCGAATCAGGGACGAGCGTCTGACGCGATAGCATAAGGACGCTAATTGCCCAAGGGGATTTCAACTACGTAAGGGGCGTCTTGGAGAATCCAAGGAGGATAGGACGAGCAGTCCTCCTTGGTCGGGTGTGGGGTGAAGCCCCACGACTTTGACTTTGATTCTGTGTTTAGCTTTAGCTAAAGCTAAAAACTCTTGGCCTACCCTTTGCTTATCCCCCGCAGCGTTTTAACGCTAAAAACAACGAAACGCGATAACACTATGATGGACAAGCAACAAAAGAGGGAGTTTCAATCTTGAGAAAGACGATGAAAATTATACTAGATGATCTAAAAGGACCTGAAATCGCAGCACTTTTAACGGAACACCTCAACGATATGCGGGCAACTTCACCGCCTGAAAGCGTTCACGCATTAGATCTTGATGGCCTGCGTCAGCCCAATATTCGCTTTTGGACCCTATGGGATGGCAACAATTTAGCGGGCTGCGGTGCACTAAAATGGTTAGATGCCGAGCACGCCGAGATCAAATCCATGCGCACTGCCGCGCCTTATAAGCAGCAAGGCATAGCTTCTAAAATATTGCAGCACTTAATTAACGATGCCAAAGCTGCAGGCGTAACGCGCCTGAGTCTAGAAACCGGTTCGATGGACTTCTTCAATCCTGCACGTATGCTCTACAGCAAATTTGGTTTTGAAACCTGCGGCCCCTTCGATGGCTATCAACTCGATCCCAATAGCCTATTTATGACCAAAAAAATCTAAATATCGCGCGCCTTAGTCTTTGAAATTCATCTCTAAGGCGCTTTGTTGCAGTTAAGTATTCGCTCGCTTAACTACTGATGCAGTTCTGTGCCCGTTCCACCAATGGATAATAAACCCAAGCAACAGCCCCCAAAATGCGCTGCCGATGCCCAGCACACTAAATCCTGATGCGGTGACTAAGAAAGTGATCACCGCCACTTCGCGATCTTCGGTTTTAGCTAATGCAGCGGTAAGGCTATTGGCGATAGTGCCAAGCAGCGCTAATCCGGCGATGGCCAGTACTAATTCCTTCGGGAAAGCGGAAAACAGACCAACCACAGTGGCGCCGAGTAACCCAGTGATAAAGTAAAACACCCCGCCCCATACCGCCGCCCAGTAGCGGGTCGCCGGATTCGGGTCTGCTTCTTTACCCATGCAAATAGCCGCTGTAATAGCGGATAAGTTAAAGGCAAAACCGCCAAAGGGCGCGAGAATTACCCCGATTAGCCCTGTGCTCGTGATCAAAGGCGAAATAGGCGGCCTGTAGCCATTACCGTGCAGCGCAGCAACTCCTGGCATATTTTGCGAGGCCATAGTCACTACAAACAGCGGTAGCGCCACGCCAATTACACTCGCCAGCGAAAACTCAGGCGTGGTCCACACTGGCATCGCCAGTTGCAACTGAACGGCATCTAACTTGAGTAAATCCAATTGAAAGCTCATGCCAATGCCCACCAGCAAGGTCAGCAAGATGATGTAGCGCGGCGCAAAAGGTTTAACGACGACAAACACCAATAGCATGATCAATATGAGGCTCAGCTGGGTTTGCATAGCCTGAAATAGCCCTAGGCCAAATTGCAACAGGATCCCCGCCAACATGGCGGAAGCGACTGACTGCGGCATGATGCGGATCAGTTTATCCATCCAGCCCGCCACCCCGCAAAGGGTAATTAACATCGAGCTCACCAGAAACGCGCCTATGGCTTGGTTGATGCTCAACCCTGCAAGGCTAGTCACCATAAGCGCCGCGCCCGGTGTCGACCAAGCCGTTAGAATAGGATTCTTGTAGTAAAGCGATAACCCTATGCTGGTCACGCCCATGCCCACACCTAAAGCCCACAGCCATGAACTAATCTGTGCAGGTGTCGCCCCCACGGCCTCAGCCGCTTGAAAGATAATCACAGCCGAGCTGCTATAACCCACCAATACCGCAATAAAACCCGCTGATATTTTTGACAAACTCCCTGCATCTCGCCACATATCCACTCCCTTTTTCTGCAATTAATACCGTCATGACTTTGTGCGCTATCACTTATCAAATGAATAAAACAACCTTCGTGCGCTATAACGTACGAGATGGACAAGATAGCACCTGTGCGTTATAACGTACAAACTAAATTTTCATAAAAATGATGGGGCCATTGTGCAGACGATAAACAGCTATCTCGCCACCACGCTCAAAGCACTTCGTAACCAAAAGGGATGGAGTTTAGATAAAGCCGCCCAAGAGACGGGCGTCAGCAAGGCCATGATAGGCCAAATCGAGCGCGGTGAATCCAGCCCAACAATTGCGACACTGTGGAAAATTGCCAGTGGATTCAATATCTCGCTGTCGACCTTTCTCGAACCCACGCCCCAGAGCCAAGGCGCAGTATTCCGTAAACCCGACGAGCTACGCCAGCAACCCGCCACCGACGGCATGTTAGTCGCGTCGCTATTTCCCTTTGAAGAGCGCTTCGGTTTCGAGATGTTTGAACTCACGCTGCTGCCACACTATGAGCGCCTTTCTGAGCCCCATGAAGCTGGCGTCACTGAACATGTCATTGTCTTGAGCGGCACTATGGAAGTGTTAGTCGATGGTCAGTGGCAAACGCTCAAGCAAGGTGAAGCGGTACGATTTGCGGCCGACAAACCCCATGGCTATCGAAATCTCAACGAGCAAGCCGTAGTCTTCCACGATTTAATTCACTATCAACGAGGCAGTGAATCTAGCTTGTAGCAGCTTATCTAACGCCAGTAATACAGAGTTCGAGTATCTGCACAGCCAAAGATCAAACCATTCACTGCCGATATTTTGCCACGCTTGCACTCGCCAATCCATTAGAATAAACTTATTGAAAATTTCCTAATAGTAGGAGCAATGCTATGTTTCAATCTTTACTGGCTAAGTTATCCGGCAGCCACTCGGGCGAAAAGTGTTGGCAATTGATTGAGCAAGGCGCACGGGTGATTGATGTGCGTTCACCAGAGGAATTTGCCTCGGGTCATTTGCCCCAAGCCATTAATGTGCCATTGCCAACGCTCGACCAATGGTTGCATCAAGTCGACAATAAACAGCATCCCTTCGTGCTCTACTGTGGCGCGGGTATTCGAGCGCAAAAAGGCTGCGATATCCTCAAGGCCAATGGTTTTAGTTGCGTGATAAATGGCGGTTCGCTTAAAGATTTAGTCTGCTGCCAACCTAGCTAAAATGCACATACAAAAATGCCAGCCTATTAAGGCTGGCATTATTTATTCAGCTAAATCAAATGACTCAGCTAATCAATGGGACAATTAAGCCTTCAGCTGATCGATACTGTGTTTCGCTTCGCTCATGCCTTTGTCGTGGGCTTCAGGCCCCATATTCAGCGCTTCGGCGTAAACCACTTCAACATTAGTGATACCAATAAAGCCTAAAACCGTTTTCAAGTAAGGTACAACGTGATCCGTTGAGCCATCTTTGTGAGCGCCGCCACGGGTCGTCACTAACACAGCGCGTTTACCTTCCACTAATCCTTTTGGACCCGTTTCAGTGTAAGTAAAAGTCACACCAGCGCGGGCAATGAAATCGATCCAGTTTTTAAGCTGAGCCGGAATAGTGAAGTTATACATAGGTGCTGCGATAACAATAGTGTCGTTCGCTTTTAATTCAGCAACTAAGGTATCTGATAAAGCGAGCATTTCTTGCTGACGTGCCGATAATTCTGCACCACCACGTAAACCAGAAGCGATTTCACCGTCTACCATAGGCAGCACGTCTTTACCGCCTAAATCACGTACTGTGATAGCGGCGCCTTGGGTTTCCCAGTGGCTAGCTAAGTGGTCAATTAACACGGCAGATTGTGAATAACCGCCAAGAATGCTTGATTTTAAAATTAAGACTTTAGACATAATCTGCTCCGAAAATAGGTAAATGACTCAGAGTCAGATGGAATATCTCAACTCTATGACGCTAGTGTATTCGCCCATAAAAAAGAAATAAAGTGGATAAAATTTGAGATTCACTTCGATTTTTTAGAAAGGTTATAGGTTGTTGCGACGTGCTATAAATTAACTCGCTTTCGGCGCACTGACATACAGACCTTCGAATACCGCACAAAGCTTAGCATCACAATACAATTGCACAGCTAACTTCACTTTCACTCTGCGACCTCTTTGCAACGGGCTGAGATCCACATCTGGCCATTGCACTGTTACCACAGGATCACAAGTCACTGGGGCGAGATAACGAATATGGGCATCGGCGAGCACTATGTCACCGGCAACGCCTGCTAACTGCTGGTTCAGCCACACGGCGCCCCAGCCAGTTAAGGTCATCAGCGTATAAATGCTGCCGGCAAACATGGTCTGATGCAGATTGATATTAGGCGCTATCGGCGCCGTGACTCGAAATTCACCTTCGCGGTAATCGAGTGGCGCAATCTGCATAAATTCGCTAACAGGAATAGTACTGTGCCACGTCTGGCATAACTGAGTGAGTAGTTGAGTAAGTCGTTCATCCATGCGCACTTACCTTGATACATCCCTCTTCACAGCTAACACTGAATAAGTTCAACACTCTATCCCCCAGAAAAAACACGCGATAACTAATTTAATAGCTAATGTAATAGCTAACACAATAACTAACGCAATCACTCGTGCGATAAGAAGCTACACCTGCAGATTAAACGTCACAGGGCCATCATTGACTAAGGACACTTGCATATCGGCGCCGAATTGTCCGGTTTCTGTGGTCACGCCCTTAGCGCGGCAAAATGCGACAAACTCTTCATACAGTGCCAAGGCTTGATCCGGCGTACCGGCGCCCGAAAAACTCGGTCTCAGACCGCGACCCGTATCGGCGGCCAAGGTAAATTGCGACACCACTAATAAAGAGCCACCGACTTGCTCTAGGTTGAGATTCATCTTGCCATTTTCATCGGAAAACACGCGATAACTCATCACTTTAGTTGCCAGTTTTTCCATCTTCTCGCGGGTATCTTCCTGCTCAACGCCCAGCAGAACCAACAGGCCCTTATCGATTGCACCTATGGTTTGATTATCGACAACCACACTGGCGCGGCTCACTCTTTGAATTAACGCAATCACAACTTTTCCTTTTTAGATTAAGGCTTAACGGGAACCATTTGCTGCATGAGCGGGATAGGACGAATATATTGATCGATACCATCGGGCAAGGATTGCGCGACTTGTGCCAAACCGCCATTGGTCCACAGCATAAAACGGCGTAACTCTTCAATTTCAACATGGTCGGCAAAGGTGACAGTGCCTTGTATTTGGATCACCGCGCCTTGGTCCAGCAACACAAACTTGGCAAAATTAAGCTTTTGATTCAAAGTGCCAATCACCACAGGCAGCTCTTGGCAAGCCTGTAATTGCGGGTGCACGGCATAGAAACGATTCATTAAAATACGGTCAATGCCCGCAGAATTAATGCTCGGCTCAAGCAAAAACTGGTTATCGCCAAACTGCACCGCAACTTTAGTCGGCGCAACTTTGGTGGCCAAGTAGTTAGCGTTAATCAACGCTTGATACAAGTGCTCAGCGGCAGCTTCATTGGTCAGTCCACCCAGTTCAACGACTTTGGGGGCGACGGGGGCACTCACGTTCTCCTGAGCCACCACTGGGTCAATCGCGCGGGTTTGCGAGGGCGCCGTAGCGGCACAGGCGGTTAATCCGAGTAAACTGGCACTAATGAGCAATGTTTTCATTGTATTTCCCTTTGATGTATCCACGACCACATAGCATGGATTTCTGCTGTGACCGCCAAAAACAACGACTCGCTATTGAGCATATGTCCGCCGTCGGCAACAGATTGAATCGTAATAGCATGCTCTAACCCAGCCCAAAAATCGCGCAATAGCGCCGCTGGGCAAATCGCATCCTGCATTCCTTGCAATAACACACTACGCGCCTTCACCCTAGGCGTCACGCGTTGCAACACACTCATGGCATTGAAGTAATCATGTCGAGCAAAGTGCAATTCGATATCCGCTAACGCTAATACTGGGTCGGGTAACTGTCTTGGCAACACCAATCTCGCCCCCGCGAGCTTTAGCTCCCACTGAACCCAACGCCGCGCAAAATGGTGCCGCAGGTTTTCATCGGCCGATGCCAAACCTTGATGGTACGAATCCAGCAGTTCAGCCAGCGATTGCGCAACAGGCGCATTGCCACTGAAGAGTCGATAAGCCGCAGGTTGCAATTTTGCCGCGCCGTCAGCGCCATAGAGCCAATCTATGCCTTCTTTAGACGGAATAAATAACGCCCACAGCACTTGCGCTATCACCCGTTCGGGAAATAATCCGCTGTAAATTAAGCCTAATGTGGCCCCAAAGGAGCCGCCCGCTAAACACCAGCGCTCAATACCTAACGCGAGGCGAATCGCCTCCATATCGCAGATCAAACCATTAAGATGATTATGGGCTAAATCGCCAAAGGGCAAGGATTGCCCAGAACCTCGTTGATCTAACAGCAAGATCCAATATTGATCGCCATTAAATAAAGCTAAATCACCGATATCACAACCCGCTCCCGGACCACCGTGCAAATATAACAGCGGGATACCTTGAGGATTTCCGTATTGTGCAAGATGTAATTGCTGACCATTGCCAACGCTAAACCAGTCGCGGCGGATAAAAGGGGGAAAGGATTCAAGCACTGATTCAGGCATTAAGTGTTATCGCCATTACTTAACCGTTTAGGGATGTTATTCCGATTTCGCCACGGCCTTGAGTGCATCTACTTCTGCCGAAGTTAAGGTTACAGGCTGATTATCTTGGCAGTCTTGTAAAGGCTTACCATCTAGATCCGTTTCATCCTCATCGGAGCTCGACTCATAATCTAAATACTCTGGCATAGCCGCGGTAATTTCCGCGCCGAGTAATACTATCATCCACGATAAATACACCCAGACAAAGATAATAGGGATCACGGCTAAAGCCCCATAAATAGCTTCATAGCTCGGAAACTGAGTCACATACAAGGCAAAGGCTTTTTTACCTAACTCAAACAAGATTGCGGCGACAATCGCCCCTAATAATGCATGTAGAAACTTCACCTTTTGATTAGGCACCACCATATACAACAGCAAGAATGCAGCAACTGAAAACAGCATGGGCAAACGCTCAAGAAACACGGGCACCACACCCGACAACTGACCGTCAAAAACCTTCAATGACACTACGTAGGAAGTCGCCACCAAACTGGCCCCCACCAAAACAGGACCCAAAGTGATGACCATCCAATACATAGAAAATGCGACCACCACGGAACGCTTCTCTTTAGTACGCCAAATGTTATTAAGGGATTTGTCGATGGCGGAAATCAGCAAAATAGCGACCACCACTAAAGCGGCAATCCCGACAGCTGTGCCCTTAGAGGCATTAGCTACAAACTCATTGATATACACTTGCACAGTATCGCCGGCGGCGGGTAAAAAGTTCTGATAAACAAAGCCTTCTATCTGCCCACGTATGCCTTTAAACACAGGAAAAGCGGACAACATAGACATAGTCACGGCCACCATAGGCACAAGTGACAATAGCGTGACATAGGCCAAATGTCCGGCGCGGATATTGATCTGATCTTCCACTAAACGCCGCTGCAAATGCAGCAGGAAGTGCCAGATCCCGAGGAATAAGACGCGAATTTGTGCCAGTTCTATCTTCTTAGTCACGGGTTTCTCTTGATTCTGTTGGTATAGACTCGTTATCTTCGTACAATAAACACTTAATTTACAAGTCTAAGGAGTGAATTGATGTCTCAACAAGGATCTGCGGGTAACGTTATTTCCGCTATTGCTAGCCTATTTTTCCCTGGGTTAGGCCAACTATTACAAGGCCGCATTATGGCAGCACTGTTATTTTTCATTATCACAGTGGTGGGTTATGCACTCTGGTGGCTAATTGTGCCCGCGGTAATAGGTGCTATCTTTCATCTGTGGAGCATTATCGATGCGGCCCGATTTAAGGCCGATTAATTTCAATTCACTCAGTGACGGAATACCCAATGAAAAGACTGATAACTTCAGGCCTGATTGCCGCATGCCTCCTGCTCAGTGGTTGCCAAAGCGCCTATTACGGTGCGATGGAAAAGGTCGGTTACCATAAACGCGATATTATGGTCGACAGAGTTAAAGACGCGAAAGAATCCCAAGAGGACGCCCAAAAAGAGTTCAGCTCGGCCCTCGAAGAGATGCAAGCCCTGCTCAATCACGATGGCGGCAGCCTAGAAAAAGCCTATAACAAGGCCAAGGATGAATACGAGTCAGCCCAAAGCGCCGCAGACAACGTCAGCAACCGCATCAAGAAAGTTGAAGATGTGGCCGAAGCGTTATTCGATGAGTGGCAAGATGAAATTGGCGAGATCAGCAAAGCCAGCCTGCGCCGTAACAGTGAAGCTAAGCTCAAAGAAACGCGACGCGCCTACGAACAATTGATCAAAAGCATGCACCGCGCCGAATCAAAAATGCCGCCCATCCTCACCGCCATGAAAGACAATATGCTGTATCTCAAGCATAACTTGAACGCCCAAGCCATTGGCGCGATCAAAGGCGAATTTACTAGTCTGCAAACCGACATTTCGGGCCTGATTAAAGAGATGAATAAATCGATTAATGAGTCGAACAAGTTTATCGAGTCACTCGAAAAATCAAAAAGTTGAACCAAAGCTGCTACTTAACTCCTAAGCCCTAGCACAATAAAGTGCTGGGGCTTTTTATGCTTTGTGTGACCTCGTCCGCTGTCCCTGCAAGCCATACTTTATTTGTGCAAGCCCAAAACACTTGGCTTTGTGAGCTATGGCGCGCTTTAGTGGATTGATAGCACCAATCTTAGACCTGCCGCACAATTTCATTTAGTACTCAAAAACTTATCATCAGCTCATCACTCAGACACTGTACTCGTTACTCATTTGCTGTATTCATCACTATTACTTTTATCGAATCACTTACTCTGATGTTGGCACTCATGTATCTCGCCTCACTGAGCTATTGGAGCGGCAAGAAATGGGGCGCTGTCGTAACACTGTTACTCAGTGTCAGCGCCGTCGCGATCAGCCTTTACTGGCCTTTAGCACTCGGACTGATTATTGCGCTGCCGTTGGCATTATTGGGGCATAAATTTGCACCTGACTCCTTCAAAGGTGAGATTAAGATCAATACTCTGCGGCAAGGCACTCAGCATGTCTTGGCGCTATCGCTTTTGCTGGTTGCAGTGCAATACACAATCAACACCATACTGCTTAAGCAAGGGATCACACCTTGGCTCATGCGCCCCGATGTGGTCGATGCTTTCCTGCCGATTGCTGGCGGTATTGAGCTTAAGGCCATTGTCAGTCTGAACTTATGGGATCAAACCCATCCTGCGGCGGCGGTGATGTTAGCTGCGGTATTACTCACAGGATTACTCTGCAAGCGAGCATTTTGTGGTTGGGCTTGCCCATTAGGTTTGGCAGGGGAATATCTGTATGCCTTTAGAAAACGCTTTATTAAATCAGAACTAACACCACCCGCTTGGCTCGATTGGCCACTGCGTATGCTCAAGTATCTATTGCTACTTGGCCTCTGTTACATAGTGATTGGTATGCCAGCGCAATCGATTCCTAATTATCTCGAAGGTAATTACCATAAGATTGCCGACTTGAAGATGGCACTGTTCTTTCTAACACCTAGCCTAATTACCTTATTAGTGTTTACGCTGATCCTTGCCTTAGCCGCATGGCGCCGTCAGGGATTCTGCCGTTACTTGTGCCCCTATGGTGCCATGCTCGGGATCTTAAGTTTTGCGAGTCCCTTAAAAATCCGCCGCGATAGCCAGCACTGCCTTATCGAAGCAAAAGGGATGAAATGTGACAAGTGCACCCGCGCCTGCCCAGCAAACATCATAGTGCACACCAAAACCACGGTTCGCAGTGACGAGTGCCAAGCCTGTATGCGCTGCGTTGCCGCTTGTCCAAAATCTGCCGCCCTTGGCCTAGGACTTAAATCCGGCCACAGACTCGGCCACAAGGGATTACTGGCATTAGTACTCATCGCCTTATTTATGCTGCCGCTTGGCGCTTACTTAGCTGGCTTCTGGCACAACCAAACACCCGACAATATCCGCATGGAACTGATCCAAGTAATAGATAGAGTGGGGCATTAGCTAATACTCCAAAATACACTGCAGATAATGGCTTACATCACTATCTACAGTATTTCTTAATATATAAGTCATAACATTGATTACAATCAGGCAACGACTCGATTTTATCGCAGATACTATTCCTATACGGATACTAGAAAAGTGGTTTTATGTTCCCTAACATGGAGCTAGCCTATGCGACCCAACCGACAGCAACTGATCCGTTCGTTATTTGACGAATATATTGAGATGTATGCCTCCCGTGATGACAGGCTAACCCGCCGCTTTAGTGAGAACTTTAGCGGCTATGCTGGCAGTAGTGACCAGCTTGTCACCGACAGGGAAGAATGGGTGCGGATCACTCGGCAGGACTTTGCACAAGTGCCTGAGCGGATCCATATCGAAATGTTAGATCTCTCCTTACAAGATCTTGCCGACAACCTAGTGGTTGTGACTGCCTTTTTCCATATCCACTTACCTATCCCTAATCCTATGCTTTCCCGCGAGACAGCACGGCTAGTGTTGATATTTCGTCTAGAACACAAAGACTGGATGATTGCCCACAGTGGCATATCCATCCCCTACGGCTTAGCCCACAAAGGGGAGATTTACCCGATAGCACGATTAGAAGAGCGTAATGTCGAACTTGAGACCATGATCAAGGCACGCACCTGTGAGCTGGCAGAAGCCAATAGGCAACTCGAAATACTCAGCAATACCGATGGTTTAACCAATATCGGCAACCGCCGCCTATTTGACATGATGTTACAAACTGAGTGGAGCCGAGGACAAAGGAGCAATTCCTCACTGGCCCTCATCATGCTCGATATTGACCACTTCAAACAATTTAACGATCACTATGGCCACCTCGCCGGCGATGATTGCCTTAAACAACTGGCCAGTACTTTATCCCAATCGGGCCGCAGAGCCGGCGAACTCGTGGCTCGCTACGGTGGTGAGGAATTTGTCATTCTGTTGCCCAATATCGACAAACAAACGGTACTCGACACAGCGCAGCATATTCATCAGTTAATCCAAGCCATTGCCATTCCACATGCGAATACCGACCTTGGTATTGTGACCGTCAGTGCAGGAGTCGCTTATCTGCAACCCTCAAACCAACAAAGCCATTTAGAGTTAGTTCGCCAAGCCGATGCCGCGCTTTACCGTGCAAAATCAGCAGGCCGCAATTGCATACGGGTGATGGATGAGGAGTAATACAGGATCTCAAGATTCAGCATTTTTAACTAATCGCCGGCATACCCTATTTTCTCATTGCAGAACAACAGAGTTACAACGTTGAGCAGAGCCCAACGTGCCACAGAGAATATATGCAGCAAGAACTAAGCTTTTAGCTGTATAACGAAGAAAACGCCACATCTGATCCATAGTGCAAACTATCGATATGCCCATGACCAAATCAGCCCCAACAAAAAGCCCCGCATAGTTTCCTATGCAGGGCTTTTTAAACCGATTGACTCACCTTAAGGGTGTGCAACCTGAATCAACAGGCTGGCATTAACCGCGGTTAAAGCGCTTACGATCGTTTTCAGTCAAGTGTCTCTTACGAACACGGATGCTCTTAGGTGTTACTTCAACCAATTCGTCATCATCGATGAACTCAAGCGCTTGCTCAAGTGTCATTGTGATTGGCGTAGTCAGCACTTGCGCTTCGTCAGTACCTGAAGCACGCATGTTGGTCAGCTGCTTACCTTTCAGACAGTTAACTGTCAGATCGTTTGAGCGAGCATGGATACCAACTACTTGGCCTTCGTATACTTCAGCAGCGTGGCCAATAAAGAGACGGCCGCGGTCTTGTAGACCGAACAGTGCGAATGTCAGAGCCTTACCTGTCGCGTTAGAAATCAATACGCCGTTAGCGCGTTGACCGATATCGCCACCTTTGTGTGGACCGTAATGGTCAAACGAGTGGTAAATTAGACCTGTACCAGAAGTCGCTGTTAAGAATTCAGTTTGGAAACCGATTAAACCGCGGCTTGGGATAATAAAGTCGATACGTACACGACCTTTGCCATCAAGCTGCATGTCTTTCATTTCAGCTTTACGGGTACCTAACTTCTCGATCACTGTGCCTTGATCTTCTTCTTCAACGTCAACAGTTAACGTTTCGAATGGCTCACACAATTCACCGTCGATGGTTTTCAGAATAACTTCTGGACGTGATACAGCTAACTCATAACCTTCACGACGCATGTTTTCAATCAAGATTGATAAATGCAATTCACCACGGCCTGATACGCGGAAGCGATCTGGACTTTCAGTTTCTTCAACACGCAGTGCCACGTTGTGGACCAATTCTTGTTGTAAACGCTCAAGAATGTTACGTGAAGTCACATACTTACCTTCTTTACCCGCAAAAGGTGAAGTGTTGACTTGGAACGTCATGGTCAGAGTTGGTTCATCAACTGATAATGGCGGTAACGCTTCTACAGCACCAGCAGCACAGACAGTGTCAGAAATTTTCAACTCACCTAAACCAGTGATAGCAACGATATCACCTGCGTTAGCAACTTCAACTTCAGTACGCTCTAGACCCATGTAACCTAATACTTGGCCCATTTTACCGTTACGGGTTTTGCCATCAGCACCAACAATAGTGACTTGTTGGTTAGTTTTGATGCTACCACGCTTGATACGGCCGATACCGATAACACCCACGTATGAGTTGTAATCCAGCTGCGAAATTTGCATCTGGAAACTACCTTCTGAGTCAGCATCAGGGAATGATACTTTTTCAACGATAGTTTGGAACAGCGGCGTCATGTCTTCACTTGCAACATCTGGATCTAAAGTTGCAAAACCGTTTAACGCTGAAGCGTAAACGATTGGGAAATCTAACTGCTCGTCAGTTGCGCCTAAGTTATCGAACAGGTCGAATACTTGGTCGATAACCCAATCAGGGCGCGCGCCTGGACGGTCAATTTTGTTGATAACAACGATTGGCTTTAAGCCTTGAGCAAACGCTTTCTTCGTTACGAAGCGAGTTTGTGGCATTGGACCGTCAACGGCATCAACTAGCAATAATACTGAGTCAACCATAGACAGAACACGCTCAACCTCACCACCGAAATCGGCGTGGCCTGGGGTATCAACGATGTTGATACGGTAGTCGTTCCACTTGATGGCAGTATTTTTTGCCAGAATCGTGATCCCACGTTCCTTTTCAAGATCGTTGGAGTCCATCACCCGCTCAGTAGCTTCTCCTCGGGTTGCAAGGGTGCCTGACTGTGACAGCAACTTGTCTACCAGGGTCGTTTTGCCATGGTCAACGTGTGCAATAATGGCGATGTTACGTAAATTCTCTAGCACGGATAAACCTCTTACCATCAAACAAAAATAGGGATATTTCAGTAATTCGTTATAGTGTCCTAACTCGACCCACCATAATAAAAAGCGTGCCATTCTACTCCAGAGCGGCCTTGGCGCACAGGATTATTTTTGAACACTTATAAAACAATCCGCCGATCCTTGGGTAATTCCTGCCAATATTCCATTGAGTGAAATCCTCTACCGCCACAGTTAAAGCACTGTTCAATTGCCATATTCGTAGGAAAAATCCGAGTTAAACAGCTGAATTTCCTATTTTTCATAATCTAGACGCAAAGTATTTCTGCTGATTTAAACATCAATCAAATTGATGTTCACGTGACAAAATCATCTCGACGTGAAACAGCAATAATTTCTAGCGCAGATTTAACTGGGCGTTGATATTGGCATTTATGACCGCGAAAACTGAATGCCTTTAAGACTCACTTCATTGTCACGCAATACCTTTATTACGCATCACTTATTTCACTTGGCCTGTGAACAGCAAAGACATTTCGCACATGAGAACGAACTCTTTCCTAATAATATGATAATAAACCACTATTGAATTGAGAATGCATGGCATAGTTGAACAGACTAGCGTGGTTTTATGACAACTATGCGGCGGTGAAATCGCCCAGAGAAAATAGTCCAGAATAGTGCTGAAATAGTTACTAGATTCAGTGCCGCTATCCTTATGTAGTCCTCCCTGTGAGCCAAGGCGCGATTGCCATCTCACTGCCACATAAGCGATGCATACTAGTGCTTTGAACCTTATGCTTTGAAACTTAGCTTTGCATGAATCAATTCAGTGCGCACCAAAATGGATGAATGCACCAAAATGCCTCAGTCAATAGCACCAAAGTGGTGCAAACGTGAATCCAATTAAGTGCAGTAAAGATTTTAAACCATGTTAATCAGTAGCTTAAATTATTGGCATGGATATCGCTATATAGCTCGTAAGTTTGGCTCAAGATAAATCACTTGAGTTAAAAGATTATAGAAGGGGCATCCCTTTACCCTACCGGAGGCTTGAGAATGTCAGTTGAATCAGTTTTAAAGCAACTTGAAGAATTAGAAGTTAAGTTCGTTGATTTACGTTTTACCGACACTAAAGGTAAAGAGCAGCACGTATCTATTCCTTCTCATCAGGTAGATGCTGATTTCTTCGAAGACGGCAAAATGTTTGACGGTTCTTCTATCGCAGGTTGGAAGGGTATTAACGAATCAGACATGGTACTGATGCCAGATCCAACGACATTCGTACTGGATCCTTTTACCGAAGAAACCACAGCGCTGATCCGTTGTGACATTCTTGAACCAGGCACTATGACGGGTTATGACCGTGATCCACGTTCAATTGCTAAAAAAGCAGAAGCTTACCTGATCTCTACTGGTATCGCTGATACTGTTTTGATTGGCCCAGAACCAGAATTCTTCCTATTTGACGATGTCCGTTTCGGTACTGACATGTCAGGTTGTTTCGTTAAGATCGACGCTAAAGAAGCGGCTTGGAACTCAGCGACTAGCTACGAAGGCGGCAACACTGGTCACCGTCCATTTGTTAAAGGCGGTTACTTCCCAGTTGCACCGGTTGACTCATCACAAGACCTACGTAGCGCTATGTGTTTAGTGCTCGAAGAAATGGGTCAAGTGGTTGAAGCGCATCACCACGAAGTGGCGACTGCAGGTCAAAACGAAATCGCTACTCGCTTCAATACTTTGACTAAGAAAGCGGATGAAATCCAAATTCTGAAGTACGTAGTGCACAACATGGCACACGCTTACGGCAAGACGGCGACTTTCATGCCTAAACCTATCGTTGGCGACAACGGTAGCGGCATGCATGTTCACCAATCTCTGGCGAAAGACGGTGTTAACTTGTTCGCTGGCGACAAATACGCAGGTTTAAGTGAAACAGCTCTGTACTACATAGGTGGTATCATCAAGCACGCTCGCGCGCTGAACGCTTTCACTAACCCAAGCACTAACTCTTACAAGCGTTTAGTGCCACACTTTGAAGCACCTGTTATGTTGGCCTACTCTGCCCGTAACCGCTCTGCATCAATCCGTATTCCAGTGGTACCAAGCCCTAAAGGCCGTCGTATCGAAGCGCGTTTCCCAGATCCACATGCCAACCCATACTTAGGTTTCGCAGCGCTGCTGATGGCCGGTCTTGACGGTATCCAAAACAAGATCCACCCAGGCGAAGCAATGGACAAAGATCTGTACGATCTGCCTCCAGAAGAAGCGGCTGAAATCCCACAAGTGGCAACGTCATTAGAAAACGCCCTTGAAAACCTGCAAGCTGACCATGAGTTCCTGACTAAAGGCGGCGTGTTCAGTGAAGATTTCATCCAATCTTATATCGTACTGAAAACAGCTGAAGCTGAGCGTGTAGCACGTACTACTCACCCACTTGAGTTTGAAATGTACTACAGCCTGTAATGGCTAACGACATGTAATTACTTACTGTATAAATGAAGCTGTAAAATATAAAAGCCCCAACAGTTTTGCTGTTGGGGCTTTTTTGTATCGCTATTTTAATAATGCAACGAAATCAAACGACTGTTGAATCAGTTCTCTGAAGATTTGATTCATCTTAAGGGAAAAACTGCCCCAAAATAGCTGCAAACGGGGCGCTAGCGCTGGCTTTAGCAGTTGGCGTGAATCAGTCTGGTGTAGAGTGATTCACATGCTCATTTTTGGACAAAAGCGTGCTACGTTTTGCGCGAAATTACCTTCATTTAGGATAAACAAGCATAATCCTCAGCGCTGAATCCTGAGCAGTGATGAGCCTATGGATGTAATGCTTGGCTTGAGGCTTTACCTTTACACCATTTACCGCTGTTGTGCTGCTTTTTAAACTCGCACATGCTATCCCATCGACCACTTATGCCACTGTATTGACGACGAAATTCTTTGGCTGACGTGAGCCACGCCTCGGGCGCAATGCCTAATTCATTGAGTAGTTTGGGCCGCTGATTATCGATATGGCCTTTTTTATCAAGGCGAATAGCGCGGCCCGTCCAATCAATAAGTTCGAGATAATCGGCAAAATGAAACGGAATTCCCGCTTGCTCATTCAGGTGTGCTGCACCATCGAATTGGGCAAGAGATTTGTGGGGGATGTGAGCTTGATTGGTTGAGGAATTTGTTTGTAAGGTTGAGATGGTTAATGGGCGATTTGGTGAATATAGCGAGTTAATTCGCTCCTGAATCGATGTAAAATCAGAGGATTGCAAAGAGTTGGCGATACCCGCTCGAATAGGATTTAAATCGACATACATCATACACGCCAGCAGGGCTTGCTCATCTAACAGTGCTTGCGACTTAAAACGACCTTCCCAAAAGGCGCCTTTACACTCATCTTCACGATTGGCCTTGCGGGCAATTTCTTCATTTAAACAGCGCATAAACCAACTGATACTACTTAATCGTTCATGCCACTCTGCAAGTAAGCGATCAAGTAACATCACTTCACCGTCGATTAAAGCATCACCATTCATATACTTAGTCGCGACAGCATGGCCTTTAGTAATTTGACACCAGCGACGAATAATATCTTTTTGCGTTAGCGATTTGGCCTTGTCGACATCAATTTTAAGCACTAAATGATAGTGATTACTCATCACCGCATAGGCACAAATATCGATACAAAATATCGCGGACAAAGCTTTGATTTTATCGACAATCCAGCCGCGTCGGTGCTGATAACTGCGACCAGTAAGTTTATCCTCACCACACAAAAAAGCTCTTCGAACACAGCGATTTATCACATGATAGAAAGGTGTCGCATTAGCATCAATTAACTGTCTTCTGGCCGAGGTCATGACAAGCTCCACTAAGACAAAATCAGTATAATTTAAAGCCTAGTCAAAGAAACTAAAAAACACAAAAAGATATGGCTGTCCCCAGTTTTGTAATATTTTTACATCATAAAACTCAGGATGACGGGAAAAATCATTAATAGTCACCGCTTGGATAGAAAAGCTAAAAAAAAATGAAAATAAAAGCATTTTTAATCTATCACAAGATACTGAAAAAACACTAAAAAGGAAGCGATTCATAAAACCTCTTTGTCTTTAAAAGTTATATAAAAGTACTAACTAGCTGTTCCGAATAGTCGATCGCTGCACTCGTAAAGTTTCTACAAGGGACTCGGAGCACGCATCGAGCGCTGAGTCTTGCCACCTTCAGGCTTTGGCGCCAGATTACACAAATGCCTTAACCCACATGGGTTCCGGCAAGATATAGCACTATTAAAAATCAATACTCAACTTATAAACAACAATGATAACCAATATTTATGGTTAAATAAAAATGAAAACATCATTATGAATAATTGCAACCAATCATCAAAACTTACCATGAAAATAATTAAAAGCCATGAAAGCAAATGAAAAAAACGTAACAAAAGAAAGTAAAAAGTTCAAATAAATCAATCTGCGGTATAAGAAAATTTCTTTTAAAAAATACGAAATCTATAAAATCGGAATTGAAAATAACAATACTAAAATGGAGGCGTCAGCATTATTTACATCTAACGATGCATACCCCCAAAGAAGAGTTGTAATAATGTAAAAAACTAACCAGAATGTGTTTGTCTCAATTTTCATAATATTTACCAAAAAAATGAGGGGAAGCTTACCCCCTCATTTATAAATAATTAGCGCTGAGAGTTCATAGCATCAACAGCACCAAAAGCAAATCCTGCTGATGCGGCAATATATCCCTGCTTTTTCTTTTTTTAAAGTTAATGCAACCATTCACCATTTTACTTTACGTTTTACGAGCTAATTTAATAAAAACTATTCCATGAAGGTTTTATAAAACTATGTTTTATTTCTGTAGAATGTAAATGCATCAAATATGATTTTATCAGTTGTTATTTGCTTTTTAATCTCATTCAACTCGAAATAAGTAACTAACTTACCGTTGATGATTTTCTCCGGGGTCCAATTACCATCTAGTAAAACTATATTTTTTACTCCAAAATATTCCAATGCTTCGACGGTATAACTCCACAATTGCACTCTGTCACTATAAAAAACAGCAGGTTTAACTTGACCGTATATAGTGATAAGCATGCTTACGTCAACTTTTTTAAAAAAAAGACACTCATCTATAACTTTGTCTATTTGTGTGATTAAGGATATGTTTGATAAAATATTTTCATTACAGTCATTTGAAAAGCCAAATATTGCATTCATGTCTGCTGGTGTTAATTTTTCATTTTTTAATCTAATATTGCCACCATGCCAGCCAAGAAATGATTTTTTACTTAAATATTTATGGTTACCTGCTAAAAAAAGATAATTAGCACATGAGGATATACAATATTTGTCAACCTCAACATCTAAATTTTTATTTATTATCCATTTTGAAAAATCAATAGCAACATCAGCGTACCCACCAAAACTATTAAAGATTATCCTGGTGACATTCTGATTTTTACGTTGAATCCTCTGGACAGCATCAAAACCATCTTGATTGATAGCTCCATTATAATATATTGTATTGTTTTTATAAAAAATAGTATCTTCGGCAAAAACAGCAATTGGAAGAATAAAAACAATAAACCCGAATAAAAATACATTCCACATAAACACCTCTAAATATATCAGGTATTCGTGTGTTGAATACCTGACGCCAATTCAATTAAAAATTATATGTAGGGCCATCCCAAGGACCCTTGTCGCAAATTAATCTAGGACCATCAGCCCAAACATACTGTTCATAACAAATCATTCCTCCGCAAATTAATTCCAACTCATCCAAAGACAACTCTTCCAACTGATTATCTCTATTATTTCTCATGATAAACTTCCCTTATTAATCTATTATAAAACTTGCTAAACCAACTTAATTTAATGCATACCTTATACACTAAACTCAATCTCTTTAGCGGTTTTCCAAAGGCTCGGTTTCCGGCAAAAGTCACCGAGCCTTTGTTTTAACCTGCTAAATTCCGATATTAAACGCAATCTAACAGTCTAAAATACTTGTCTTTTCTATCTTAAAGCCATTCTCTGGGCATTTACGATGCCGACTGGGCTTGCTGTAATTCTTCTGCACTCATTATTTTCCCTTGGTGCATTAAGACCACTCTATCTGCCTGTTTAATAGTTTCTGGTCTATGGGCAATGATGATGCGGGTCATACTCAGTGCTTTTATCTGCTCACTGATTTTTGCTTCATTCATAATGTCCAGATGACTTGTTGCTTCATCCATAAACAAAATCGAGGGTGACTGATATAAGGCTCTCGCAAGCAATAAGCGCTGCACTTGCCCACCGGAAAATTGGTTACCCATATCGCCCACTAAACTGTTATATCCCATTGGCATACGTGCAATATCCATATCTATCGCTGCATGCTGTGCGCATTGTTGCATCTTCACGTAATTAGGCTCTGGGTCAAAAAACGTAAGATTGTCAGCAATTGAGCCTGAAAGCAGGGTATCGTCCTGCATAACAGCTGCGATTTGTTGCCTATACTGGGTTAAGCCAATATGGTTTATATCTTGTCCATCGAGCAAAACACGTCCATTCGTTGGTATTAACAGGCCCAGCATTAACTTCACTAAGGTGGTCTTGCCGCAGCCAGAAGCCCCTACAATAGCTACCGATTCACCGGCCTGAATATCAAGGCTAAGGTTACGAATCACTTCAGGTTCATTCATTCCGTAACTAAAGCTGACATTCTCTAAACTTAAGCGTCCTTTAACGATGTTGAGCTGTGTAAAACTCTCTTGATGCGCCTCTTGTTCATGAAGAGCGATATCAGAAATACGGTCAAGGTGTAATCGCAACATTCGAAACATAATTAGCTGTTCAATTAAGCTTGCCACTCGCTCAGTCATTTGATTTTTGTAAGCAATAAAGGCTAATACCATGCCGATGGTGAGGCCACCGCTCATGACAATCATTGCCGCCATGTAAATAACAATGATATTTTCAACTCCGAACAACAGTTTGTTCATCGCATCGAAGCTGATTTTTAGCCTACCTAAACGAATATCTGCGTTAATGACTTCACTGTAACGATTTTGCCAAATACCTTGTCTAGCACTCTCGCAGGTAAACAGCTTAATTGTTTGAATACCCCTGATATTTTCTAAAAAATTACTTTGCTCCTTAGCTTGCGCTTGAATCGACTCTTCGGTGGCTCGATGAAGTGGCCTGTATAATGCAAAACGCATCAAGGTATACAATGCCACGGCAGCTATGACGACAAGCGTGAGTTTTACACTGTAAATCAGCATCATCACTAAAACCGCAATGGACATAACGCCATCAACAACCGTTTCAACAAGGCCAGTTGTTAGCCGCTCGCGTACTTGTGCCAGAGAGCCAAAACGCGACACTAAATCACCAATGCCGCTTTTCAAAATAGCTCATGGGTAAGCGCAACAGATGACGTAGTAAGTTAACCCCCATTTGCATATTCAATAGGCTAGAAACCCTTAACACTAGCCAGCTGCGCACACTGGCGGTAAACACGTTTATCACCACCAACAGCCCGAAGCCAATGGCCAGCACAATCAGCAACGGCTGATCCTGACTCACCAACACCTCATCAACCACCCATTGCATGTAATAAGGTGTGACTAAAGCAAATACTTGTAGTAGCACTGACAGCACAAATAGCGTAACTAATGCAGCATTTACACCGCTGATTTTGGTCCACAATTGGCTTAAGCGCATTTGTTGGCGCTCATCTTGCTTTACAAATGCCTTCGTCGGTGTCAGTTCAAGCGCAATGCCCGTAAAATGCTTGGCAAACTCTTGTAGCGATAAAGTGCGCTTGCCTACAGCGGGATCGTTTACGCTGATGTTCTTCTTGGTTACACCTGTCAGTACAACAAAGTGGTTCATATCCCAGTGAAGGACACAAGGTAAAGCTAATTTCCCTATGTCTTCAAGTGGGCATTTCAGCGCTCGGCTTGAAAGGCCAATAGAATCACCTAGCGCAATTAACTGCTGTAAATTCATCCCTTTTAAATTAGCGGTGAAGCGCTTGCGTAACGCCCCCATGTCTAACTTGTGACCGTTGAAGCTTGCTATCATCGCCATACAGGCAAGGCCACATTCAGCCATTTCAGCTTGTAAAATAAGTGGCACACGCTTATTGCCAGAGAACTCAAGTAAGTCAACGGGACTATTGCTCTCGCTTGCCATCAAGGCGGCATGTTTTTCAGTTGCAATTGTCATTAACTCACCCTTCCACGCAGGCTGTAAATTGGATCAAGTAGCCAATCGAGCAACGTGCGTCTGTCTAGAACAATGTCAGCCTCTAAGAGCATACCGCTTTTAAGGGGGAATGCTTCACCATAAGCCTGCATGTCTTGCGCGGATAAGGTTGTTCTTATACGGTAAACAGGCTCTGATAACTTAACGGGTAAATCGGCTTCGCCATCGAGTAGTAATGCTTTATCTACACGCAATACCTCACTGTGCAGAAAACCAAACCGTTGATAAGGAAATGCATCAAAGCGTAATCTAGCCTCATCACCCTGTTTAACAAACCCCGCACTTCTTGTTGGTAGTAATAACTCAGCTACCAATGAAGAGCCTTTTGGGATAATGCTCATTAATGGGCGATTGCTGGCAATAAACTCGCCCTCAACAACACTTACTGCCGCCACAGTACCTGATTCTTGAGCGCGTATAACAAATTTGTAACTATTCTCCGCTTCATTTAATTGTCTTTGAATATCAGATTGGCGCTTATGAACATCTGACTGTTTTAAATTAAATTGGAACGGTAAGCTCACTAATTCAGAGTGAGTTTGATTTAACTCGCGGTCAATCGATATTTTGTTCGACTCTAAGTTTTCCACTTCTTGCTTTACTTCAATTAATTTTGATAATTGAAGCTGATAATCAAGCTCTGATAAATAACCATCTTTGTAGAGCTTGTCGTGTTGTTTTTTCTGTGCAACTTGTATGTTTAATTTTTCTGCTAACAACTGTTTTTGTCTAGATAATACCTTCATCGACTCCGATAAGTCAGATAACCTTTTTTCGAGCCTGAGGGTCTCGGCTGCATTCAGCTCTATGTTGTTATCTAATTCTTGATTTAAAATACTTTGCTGTTGTTTTAACTCACTTATCAGTGTTTCGCTTAACTCAAAACCAGATGCCATGCTGCTTCTTATTATGACGGTGACTAATGGGTCGCCTGCATTGACATCACTACCTTCCTTTACGTGCAAGATATCCACATTGCCACTGCGATTAGCGTAGGTTTTTATCATACCTTTGTCAGGCACTAAATATCCGCGAACCGTTTCCTTGCGGGCGTAATGTGAAAAATATAAAAATAAAATAATCGCAGTAACTATTAATAATATAGATAGGGATACGGTATATATAGAAAGAGGTTGAGCTAAAGATATATCTCCATAAAGCCGTTGTTTTTGTTCGTCTACAACCTGCTGACGAAATAGATTTGACATAAGTTCCCTTTAACATTGCATCATTTGTGCTTGAATAATTAGCAGTTGCAATGGTGTTGCCTGTTGCTTATTTGAAACACATTAGTTTCAAATGTATCAAGTTGAAATAATACTTTAGTGCCAATTCTTTTTATGACTTAAATTTATTGATGGTGTATCCAAAACAAGAGTCGCCGTTAACAACTAGGTTATTGAGCTTGGTTGTATCTCGTTTCTGTTGATGAATAATTGACAGATATAATCATATAGATAGAATGCCAAGCTGTTGAAACAGAACAGGTTGGCGTCAAATGAAACCTGATCTGGCTCCACATCACTAACGCTCTCAGTTGATCAAGTGAGTAGATCATACCGAAGCAATGCAGTTTTTCACATATAAACAATGGAGTGGTTATGCGTTGGTTGACTTGGTTGGTCGTGTGCAGTTCTCTCACGGGATGTGCAACGATAACGTCGAGGATGGGAGAAGATTCAACTTGGGGCCACTCTTTCTCGAGTGTTCAAACGGCTGTTGATAATGGCGAGGAGTGTATGATGATCTCCGCGTTGGCGGCCCCGCCCTTGCTGCTCTTTACCATCCCGCTGACACTCGTTGACATGAGCAGTGCGTTAATCATCGATACTGTTATGCTACCTGCAGATTTAGCGATCACGCCCAGCGATCCCAAGCTCCACACCCCGCGACCTATGGTCTGCCGCTATGACTACAAGATTTAAGCATGATCGCACCCAATAAATAACCTCAAGTTGCCTGTGTGGCGGTGAGTTAACGCCGGCATACGGGAACGACCATGTCGCGGTTTGCGTCCATGAGTGTTGTGCCTTGTTAGTTGTAATTACGTAGTACAACCTAGCCTAGCAAGCCATTTAAAATCATTTAAGTTAGCGATTTGCTTTTATCACGTCCAGTAACAACTTGATATCGGCCATATTGTTATAGATATGCGGCGAAATACGGATCCCCATGCTGCGAGCATCGACGCTGATATTCGCGTTCGCTAATGCCGTCATGATTTGATGTTGTTGCTCACCAAACTGCAAAATCAGCGTACCGCTGCGTTTTTCAACATCCCGTGGCGACACAAACTCATGTTCGAGCTCTTGCGCCACAGCATCAATTAACTGCTGATTACATTTACGCAGCAAGGGGATGCCTAAACCCGCAAGATAATGAATGCTGTGAGCGGCAATGGCATAGGGGGCGATTGAAGGCGTTCCACCCCAGAAGCGCATTGCGGAATGCTGGTAACGAAAATCATGGATATCGAACTCGAACGGATTCTCGTGGCTAAACCACCCCACATCCTTTGGCTGACAACTATCCAATATGGCGGGATTAACCCAAAGATAGGCGGCACCAGGGCCGCCGCAGAGCCATTTCACACTCGACCCGATTAAAAAATCAGGTTGTAGGCGCGCGAGATCTAGCGGAATAATCCCCGCCGATTGCGCTACATCCACTAAGCTCAAACAGCCTCGCTCACGGGCTATGGTGAAAATATTGGCTAATGGCGCCTGCTGCCCCGTATTCGAGTAAGCATGGCTGACAAACACCAGATCCACATCGCGACTGATATGTGCGTCCCACACATTAGGGTCAGTGACATCAAGTCCCTTAGGAATAAAACGCACTTCGCAGCTAGCTGGCAGCGCTTTTTTAAGGGCGAAACCCATGCTGGGGAAATCAATCTCACTCATCAACACAACGGCGTGTTCGCGATTTAATCGGTCGAGTGACATAACGATTTTAGTCAGTGCACTGGAGAGATTAACCTGAGGGCAAAAGTCCTTTTGGTGGCCGTTAAACAGTTTAGATAAGGCAAAGGTAAAATCATCAATCACACTCAGCCACTGACCCCAAGGCTCGCGCCCCGATTCCTGCCAAGGCGCAAAAAAGGCTTCTTTGAAGACCTGTTCGGTCGATTTTAACGGTCGACCGACGGAATGGTTCAATAGATATCCTGGACCCGCGAGGTAAAAGTCCTTTTTATAGTCTGCAAACATAGTGTTATCTCAAACTCTCTTTTAATTTTTTAATCTCATAATAACGCGTCCGAATATCGCTGCGCTGAGCGGCGGCGCGCCTATCTCTGAGTCGCTCCAATGAACCGAGTAGCACATGCAGTGGCGGACCACTGGCGGTAACCTTAGCTAAATGCTGCTGCTCCATACTTGTCGAAGGCTCGGCAATATATTTAGTCACTAACTCATTATGGTGCTGAATCGCAGTCTCGCCATGTAATTCGCAGACTTCGATAAAGAGTCGCAAATTTTCTTGATACCAAGTTTGGTTCGCACTGTCTTTTGCCTGCAGGAAATCATCCATCAAATTCGGTCGACGCATGCACTCACGCAATATTTGCTGATCCTCTGGCATCATGTATAAAAATTTGTCCACCAGCATTTGCGAGTAGGAAGCTTCATTGGCGAAACAAAGACCTAGTGTTAAATCGATTACATTAATCCCCGCAAAATCCCCGGCGTTAGCGCCGCGATAAATGACCGAGCCCACCCGATACGGTTTGTAGTAAGGGCGAACACAGTAAAAGAAACGATCCGTATCTAATCGATTGAATAATTGAGTATTCGACTCAATCACATCCTGCAGTGCCTGTTTGGCGACTCGCAATAAATCGTGACTGATGGGATGGGAAATACCCAAAGGCTGGATCTTCAATAGCGCATCTGCGGCGCGTTTATAGGCCAAAATGCCCTTAGTGTTGTAATCCACAAACAGCTTTTCAGCAGGAAGATCGGTAAAGCGCTTATAAATGCCATTGTGGGCACGATTGTGCGTGGTTAAATGTGCGGTGGCAAAGCGCGGCGTGACGCCTATTGAAGCGCCGATGTGCATGGCAAGCGCGGAGGCTTCGGCTAATGGCGATGTGGTTTCCCGCGAAGGCTCGGTAATTTCATGGCGTCGACAAGCCGCCATATACAGGCCCACGTTGCCGAGTAAATCAAAAGCACTGTCGAACCCTTCGTCGGTATTGCCCTCATCGAGCAAGGCCTTAATCAACTCTCGCCCTTCACTCTCCAGCGCCAACTTAGCTTCTGCGCCAATATCGAGCACATTGGCCCGATCGGTTTGTTGGTAGTAAAGCTGTTCTAGCTCTGAGTTGAGCTCTACAAAGCGACTGCGGATCCAATCATCGAAGGCTTCGGTATTAAAGGTGGCTGGTTTCACGGGCTTATCCTTGAGTATTGTTATCGTTCTTGTAAACGGAGCGAGCGCAAAGTCTTAGCTCAATCCATAAAACTCGTTAACCAGAATGCAACTTATCGCCACGTGTTTCTAGCGCTAGGTCAAATTTATGAAAATTCTAATGCCACTTTTTATTTACACCTTGCTCCAGCGCAAGTTATCAAAATCAATCGCCTCGCAAAATAACGCCAAATACAGATAGTCCTAATACAAATAGCGCGGCAGGTTCCGCAGGAGTAAATCAAAATGATTTTAATGGAATTTATTGTCGTACTCGGCTGCTTGCTGCTGGGTACCCGCTACGGTGGTATGGGACTCGGACTGATAAGTGGTATTGGATTATTTTTACTGATATTTGTCTTCGGTTTAGCGCCGGGACAACCGCCAGTACAAGTTATGCTAACGATTCTTGCGGTGATCGGCTGTGCGGCCGTATTGCAAACCGCGGGCGGATTAGATGTGATGATGCAGTTTGCCGAGCGCCTACTGCGCCGTCATCCACAATACATCACCATTCTAGCGCCGCTAACCACTTGGACACTCACCTTTTTGTGCGGTACTGGCCATGTGGTTTACACTATGTTCCCGATTATTTCCGATATCGCGTTGAAGAAAAATATTCGCCCAGAACGCCCAATGGCGGTGGCATCCGTCGCCTCACAAATGGCAATTTGTGCTTCGCCTGTATCAGTCGCGATTGTGTCTATGGTGTCGATTCTCGCATCGCAACAAGGTGTGGGCCGTGCCTATAATCTGCTCGAGATTTTAATGGTATCAGTACCGGCATCGCTATGCGGTGTCATGGCTGCAGCGCTTTGGAGTCTACGTCGCGGTAAAGATTTAGATAAAGACGAAGAGTTTCAAGAACGAATTCAAGATCCTGTGCAAAGAGCCTTTATCTATGACAAGAGCGAAACCCTGCTTAATCAACGTTTTCCTAAGGAAGCTTACTGGGCAACGGGGATTTTCTTTGCGGCTATTGCTGCTGTGGTGCTACTAGGTTCTTTTAGTGAACTGCGCCCTGCATTTGAAGTTAAAGGGAAAACAACCTTATTATCGATGAACTTAGTCATCCAGATGATGATGTTAATTGCGGGGGCTTTTATTCTGATGACCTGCAAAGTCAAACCGACTGAGATTGCTAATGGTCCAGTTTTTAAAGCCGGCATGGTGGCGATTTTCTCCGTATTTGGCGTAGCTTGGATGAGCGATACGTACTTTATCAGCCATATGGATGTGCTTAAGGAAAACCTCTCCCACGTGGTGCAAAGCCAGCCTTGGACCTATGCCTTAGTGCTGTTTCTTATCTCTAAGCTTGTTAATAGCCAAGCGGCGGCGCTGACTGCCATTGCGCCTATGGGCCTCGCCTTGGGGGTCGATCCAAAACTCTTGATTGCTTTCCTTCCTGCAAGCTACGGTTATTTTGTGCTCCCTACTTATCCAAGCGATCTGGCCTGTATCGGCTTTGACCGTTCAGGCACAACTAAAATAGGTAAGTTCATTATTAACCACAGCTTTATTATTCCAGGTTTTATCGGTGTAGGTACCGCATCGAGCGTGGGTTATCTGCTGGCGACAGCCTTGCTCTAGGCTGTATTTTACAAATAACAAAGGCCGCTGATGCGGCCTTTGTTTTGAATAGGATTAAACGCTAGGTTTAAGCGCGATACATAGCCAAAAACATCTTAATATTGGCGTCGATAATCGCTTGCTGATTATCATCATTATTTTTCATATGGAACAGCTTAGGCCAGAATGCAAACGCCTTAAACATGCCCCAAAACTGAGTCGATGCCATTGCAATATCATCGATATTCAGCGCCTTGTGTTCTACCGCTCCCGCAAGCCAAGCTTCGAGTCCACCTTCTTGCTTCGCAAGTTTCTCCATCGCTTCAGTCGCTTGGACAGGCGAGCGAATAAACTCTGCCATCACCACCCGCGCCACATCGAGAAACTCAGGCTGCTGATACAAAGCCCAGCATCGATGCGCAATTTGCTGCAACTGATCTTCAAGACTCTGCGCAGGATTGTAAACTAAGGTCGCCGCCTCTTTCGTTCGCGCCCACAACTCTGTGGTTGTGGTATCAAACAGCACTTCCTTACTCGGAAAATGGTTATACACAGTACGTTTAGAAACATTAGCCCGCTGGGCGATCCTGTCCATACTGGCCCCCACAAAGCCATTAACCATAAACTCTTCCCGTGAGGCACGCAGAATTGCCACACGTTTCTGCTGAGTGTTTGTCAATTTAATGGAGTTGTCTGCCATGTTTTCCTACGCCATAAAAATCATTTGTCGACATTTTACACTATCCAGTTTACTTTTACACCGCCACATGTAAACTACACTGTGTAGTTTACTTTTTAATATTGTACATGCAATTATAAATGCGATTGAAGATTGTCTTAACCTTACTACGACTCGGGAGCTTTATCATGGCCACTCAAACAGAAACTGACGCAAATACTAAGACTTCGGCCCATGTTAAGGGTGACACATTCAGCAATGAAGCTCCCAATACCCACAGTGGTGAAGGTAATTTACTTTCTATTCTATGGCGTTACATGACCGAAAGCATTCCTGATAAGAGTCCAAACCAAGCACTGCCAATCCAAAAAATGCAGCTAAACCCCACTGCGGATGCAACACCTATGCTGTATAAAATCAGTCATTCTACAGTGCTGTTGCAACTCAACGGTCAATATTGGTTAACCGATCCTGTTTTTTCGAAACGCGCCTCGCCAAGCCAAATGTTTGGGCCAAAACGATTCCACGAGTTACCAATCGAACTCGATAATATTCCAGCGCTCGCAGGGATTATTTTGTCCCACGATCATTATGATCATTTAGATAAACACAGCATTTTAGCCCTCGCCGAGCGCACGCAAAAGTTTATCGTGCCACTGGGTGTGGATAAACATTTGCTCGCGTGGGGCGTGCCTGCCAGCAAGATAGTCGCGCTCGATTGGTGGCAAGCAACCCAACATGCGGGTCTGAGTTTTACCGCGACGCCAGCACAGCACTTTTCGGGCCGTGGTATCACGGACAAAAACCAAACCCTGTGGGCATCTTGGGTTATTCTGTCCCCTGAGATCAAACTGTTTTTCAGCGGTGATTCTGGTTACTTCAGCGGCTTCAAAACGATTGGCGACAAACTCGGGCCTTTCGATTTAACCTTAATCGAAACGGGTGCCTACGATGAGATGTGGGCAGATATCCACATGCAGCCAGAACAATCACTGCGGGCGCATTTAGATCTTCGTGGACGACACTTAATTCCGATACATAACAGCAGCTTCGATCTCGCGCTACATAGTTGGTACGAACCATTGGAACGAATCTCTGTAGCCGCTAAAGCCTATTGCGTGCCGCTGCTAACGCCGGAATTTGGTCAAGGCATCAACCTAAGCGATTTAGCCCATAGCCCTGCTTTGAATCACGCTTGGTGGAAAACCTATTTGCCCAAAGACAGAACCGTGTTTGAAATCATTCCAGCGCGTATGAGTTCAGATAAGCTCTAGTCAGAACTCTTATCTGAGCTTTATCAGTACACTAAAAACGTTAAATCATTGGCTCTCCAACACAGGAGAGCCACTGCGGATTACCATTCAACAGATTCTCACTCGTCGGCGCTCAGAAGCTTACAACTTCAGTATTAAGCCTCCTCCTGCAAACACTAAATTCTAGACGCCTGCTTGATTTTGGGCATAAGATCGCTTGCCTTGTCATTTTTTATACCCAACTGAATTAATGGTATTAATGCTTCTAACTGACCATATTAAAATAGCGGGCACAAGAACAAGACTGGTGATTTTAATCTTTGGATACACCATGATCACTTAACATTTCCCTAAAGGTCGCGCTCATGTCGGTGCTCACTTGGCTTAAGAAACAACTTCATCGCACTTTTTATGGCAACAGCCCACGAGAGCGACAAGCTGACTTAGCCGCCATTTTTCATCCAGCGCAAATGCCCGACATCGACTTGCCGACAAACCAAGCCTATCCGCAAGTAACATCAATAGTGCAGGCCGATATTTATGCCTATCAAGTTCACGGCTTACTGACCTTAGAAGGCAAGCAAACCTTAGATACGTTAATCGGCAATGCAGGTTTTGCGGTATTGCCCGAACATGCCGCCAGCTTTAATGGCCTGATAACCCATCCGAGCCAAGCGACCAGCTTGCAGCTCCACCAATATGCCGATTTTTCGGGGATCTGCGTCAGTTTAATCACCAACGACAAAGCACTATTAGAACAACTGATTGCGTTCAAATCGACTTTACCTCACCCTTGGGAAAGCTTTCCCAATGTCGATCCCGACACGCTCGGCAGTCTTCAAGGGAATATCGATTTTTGGTGCAACTATTTTTGGCGCCCCTATTGGCTGTCACTTTCAGCATCTGAGCGCTTGCAGTACCCCGTAAATTGGCAGGAATTCAGTGATTTTCATTAGAGCTTGAGAAAAGCACTAAGGCTTAATGCAGGATAAAAAATGAAGTTAACATATGTTGGATTAGCACTCGCGTTACTGCTACTTGGCGGTTATCTGATCCCTGAGTCACCGGTGATCCCGGTAAAAGGCGCCAGCAGTAAAGATTGGAACAGCCAAACCTTTTGGTATGAACCTTGGGGTCCGTCGGGCGTACATAAGGGGATAGATATTTTCGCCGCCAAAAACACCGCCGTGATTGCGCCAACGCCTATGCTGATCTTCTATCGAGGCGACTTTTTTAAAGGAGGCAATGTGGTAGTTGGTCTAGGTCCTAAATGGCAAATTCATTACTTTGCCCATTTAGCACAAATTGAATCAGCCACGGGATTAATTGCCCACCAAGGTGAAACGCTGGGTACTGTCGGCGATACGGGTAATGCTCAAGGTAAACCGCCACATTTGCATTATTCCATTTTGAGCTTATTGCCTAAACCTTGGCTGATAGATACTTCAACCCAAGGATATAAAAAGGCCTTTTATCAAAACCCCATCAGCTACTTAGAAACACACTAAGACTTAGGTGATGAGTAACATAGCGGCTTCGCGACAATATCAACTACAAATGAAGATTCAGCAACTCGCCATGTCGGCAAACTCAGTGAATGTCAGCATGGCCGTCACATTATATGAAGAAATGAACGGAGACTTATGATTCAGCAGACTTACTATCCAGAGTCACAGAGTTAACTGCCGCAGCACCCACAGCATGACACTCGGTATCGGCCTCTGCAGCTAATGATTCCCTATCCGCCTTCGCAATGTATTTAGGTTTATTGCTCGATTGCAGTTTGGCATTGGCCTTTTTCGCCTTGCTCTTCAAGGTTTGGTTTATCTTCTTTTTACGGTTCATCAGGGCACCAATGCAGATACGGAATAAAGGGGCGCGATTATAGCCTTCCACCTGCACGCCAGACAATCGAAAGCACTAAGTCAGATAGCCTCAGGCCATCAAACCCACGCCCAACGCTAACCAAATTAACAAGCCTAGTTAACAAACCGCGTTTGCAAGCCAAGTCATCAAGCCTGCGACCAAACCATCAGATCGCGAAAGCCATGCTAAACGCTAAATAAGGTCATATCTTACCGACATGAACTCGCACTAGGTAACCCTTGAGGTTTAATCTCGATACCGAGTGCTGTGTCGCAATTTATCAATACTGCTGCCAAATCGTGCAATTTCCTGTATGACACGACTAGACAAGCCGTTATTCCTCCCCTAAAATCGCGACAGAATAAAAATCGTTATCATTTGTAATGCCGTTTAATGGAATATGGACTTATGCCAAAGGAGCCGGTGTAGCAAACTCATTCGCCCTTAGCAGGAAGTTATATGACATTCAAAACCTCGTTTGTTGCTTTAGCCGTATTTGCAGCGCTAAGCCAATCCGCAGCGGCTCAAGATGCCCCCGATAGCAATTCAAATAACAAAAATAAAGACATAGAAAAAATCACTGTCACCGCGAGTCGGATGGATAAATCCCCCAGCTCAATCCCCAATACCGTCACTATCATCGACCGCGCCCAGTTAGAAGAACAGTTCCGCACCACTAAAGATTTATCGACTATTCTCGGTAACCTGGCTCCGAGCTTTTCGCCAAGCCGCCAGAAGATGAGTAACACAGGCGAAACCCTGCGTGGTCGTCCGCCGCTGATCATGATCGACGGCGTACCGCAATCAAACCCACTTCGCAGTGGGGGTCGCTCGGGTCAAACCATAGATCCAGCCATGATAGAGCGTATTGAAATCATTCACGGTGCCAATGCAATGCACGGTCTCGGTGCCCAAGGCGGCATCATCAACTACATCACTAAAAAACCGACAGGCGACAGCGAACAGGTTGTAAGTTTCGATGTGACAGTTCCTGATTCGATGAAATCCAACGGCTTAAGCTTTGGTGCCAGCTATGCGTTTTCTGGCGAGTCAGAATTTATCGACATGATAGGCTCGGTTAGCTACCGCAATAATGGCGTCTATTACGATGCCAACCATAACGTCGTTGGTGTGGACACGACTCAAGGCGAGTCGATGGACAGCCAAAGCAAAGACTTCTTGATCAAACTTGGCCACAACTTCGACGAGTCGCGCCTTGAGTTAATGGTTAACCATTACACCGCAGACAACAATGGCGATTGGATGCCAGTTGCAGGCGACAAACCCAATGGCGTGCCCACGGGCGCAGTTAAGGAAACTCAACCATGGGAAGCGGCTAACAACCAAGTGACCACCACCAGTTTGACTTACACCCACGCCAACATTGGTGGCCAACAACTTAACCTGCAACTCTTTAATCAAGATTTTAAAGCGGTTTATGGTGGCGGCTGTTTCGACAGTTTCTACGATCCATCCTTCGAAGGTAGCGACCAAGTGATCCAGTGCGGTGTCGGCAGTACAGGCGAAAGCTTGTACTACGAGCAATCGCGTAATGCTTCAGTTAAATGGGGTTTAAAAAGCTCATTGATTGCTAAAGATATTGCGGGTTCAGGGATTGATGCGGCCTACGGTGTCGACCTTTTCCGCGATACCACAGAGCAAGATTTAGTGAAAACGGGTTTTTCGTGGGTTCCGGAAAGCACCTATGACAACGTCGCGCCATACTTGCAGTTAGATTATGATTTAATTGAAAATCTAACCTTATCGACCGGTGTTCGTTACGAACATGCCGAATTAAGTGTCGACGACTACAAAACCCTATGGGGTGCGGGTAATAAGCAAATTGCAGGTGGCTCAGCCACCTTCGATGAAACCTTATTCAACGTCGGTATCTCCTACAAAATCACCCCAGACATTCGCGTTTATACCAGCTATAACCAAGGTTTTGGCATGCCGGATATCGGCCGAATTCTGCGTGATGGTAAAAGCTTCCCCGGCGACAATCCCAGCATAGATGACTCATTGGCACTCACGCCGATCGTCACAGATAACGTCGAAGTCGGCGCCGATTACCAAGGTAAATACTTAAGCGCCAAGCTAGCTTACTATCGTTCGGCCACTGATTTTGGTTCACGTTTAGCCTTAAATAGTGATGGTTTCTACGACGTGAAGCGGGAAAAAAGTGTGATCGATGGGATCGAAGCCAATGTCACCGCCTACCTCACCAGCAATGATGATCTCGGCATGAATATCGCCTTCCAGCAGGGCGAATACGATTCAAATGGTGATAACCAAGTCGATACCGATCTCGATGGTGCAAATATTTCACCCAACCGTATCAACCTGTTCTGGACCCATAACTTCGATAATGACATGTCGACTCGTGTTCAAGCCAATTACTACATGGACCGCGACTTTAAAAATGCGGTGGGTAACAAGTATGCAGAATTTGATGGCTATACCACAGTCGATGCTTCCTTCTCTATGCCGCTTTACACTGGCACCCTGAGCTTAGGTCTGCAAAACCTGTTTAATAAGGATTATTTCAATTATTACTCACAAACCATGGGTACAAATGATCGTTATTTCAAAGGCATGGGACGTACTGCGACAATAGGCTACACCTTGCCTTTCTAAGTGAAAGCCCATTTGAAACATAAAAAAGCGCAATTACATTGCGCTTTTTTATTGTGCTGAAGAAAGCCAATTATGCCTTGGTCACGACCCAGAGTGCATGTAATAAACCGGGGAACCATAACAGTAAACACAAGACTATGTTTATCAACAGATCTTTACCCGCTCCTGCCTTCAAAAATACAGCAACAGGAGGCAATAGAATCGCAATAATGACTAAGAGTAATTTATTTGTATCCATAACAGGGCATCCTTAAAACGGAGATGGTAGGCAAATCAACAAGGTCTAACTTCGCAGGAAGACTCAGAATTTGCAAACTTTTTAGCTTACAGAATGATAAATACTCCAAGTGATTCTCTAAACCAAAGCACTTAATATCGCTATAAATTCAAAGGAAGATGTAGCCCGCCTCATGCCGTTAAATACAGGTTAAGATATCCTATAAACTTCAACCGAAAATGCCTAAAAGCATCTATAGTTAAAGAAAAATATGAACTAAAAGAATGATATTTGATCCCCAAGCCCTATTACTCATCAAATTTATTTGCCTACTGGCCAGCACCGCAGCCGTGGCATGGGGACTCATTGCCAAACCTTTAGCGATTGCGACTCAAGCCAGTATGCGTTTTTCTCTGGCGAACTTGTTCGTCCTCCTTGGCATCATACTCAACAGCCAACGCTCCGAAGCCTCTAGTTACCTTTTTTGGTTCTGCTCCGATATGGCGATTCTGTTTGGATTCATCCTATTACGCTGGGGCACTAAGGCACTTTTCAGACTGAGTCCCAGCGTTAAATCTGACCTTATTCTCTTAGCAATCACAGCCGGTGTGATGCTCTCGGTCCCCCCCAGCTTCAGCTCCGAACGCACCTTAGCCGTTGCTTTCTCCGTCTGCGCCGCACTGATTTTTACCATGCTGACGCGGGATAACTATCAGGCCATCAAACGCGATACAGGTAACCGAGTCGCCATCGCTATGGTCACGCCTTTAGTCGCCATGGTGGGTATTTTTACCATTCGTATCTTCATCGCCCTGTTGTCTCCCGAAGAAAGCCCGATATTTATCGCCATGCACACCCAAGAAGCGATACCTGTACTGTGGTTTTATGTATTTCTAACCCTATTAATCAATATCGTGATGATAGGAAATGCCATGACGCGGCTCGTCAGCAAAATCCGTATGTTAGCGGAACGGGATCAACTCACAGGCCTGTGGAATCGCCGGGCTATGCATAAATTTCTCAACAATATCCATCAACGCTGGCTAAGGGATAATGTGCCTTACAGTATGATTTTATTGGATCTTGACCATTTTAAAGAGATTAACGATCAATACGGCCACGATGCGGGTGATCTCGCCCTGCTGACGGCGGCGAGACTGTTTGGATCAGTATTACGTGAAAATGACGCGCTATGTCGTCACGGTGGTGAGGAGTTTCTGGTGATTTTGCCAGCGACCGATGCACCCGCCGCCAGAGCCGTTGCCGAGAAATTACATCAAGTACTCAAGGACAATTCATTTATCTGGCAAGGTGTTACGATAAAAATCCATGCCAGTTTAGGTTACGCCACTATCTATCAAGGATGCCAGCCCGACAAGCTACTCATTCAAGCAGACCAAGCCATGTACCGCGCAAAATCTGAAGGCCGAGATCGTATTTGCCAAGCTTGCTAGGCTTTCGCAAAATCTTGCTAGCCTCACGCAAAAATAACGCGACTCGTATTAATCCCCTTTCGCTGGCCAAGCCAAAGTATCGGGTTCACGCCATGAAACTAGCGCCTCAATCACGCCTGCAGTGCCAAAATGCTCACCTTGAGTCGGCACATCCCTATACGCGTAATCACGCCAGCCAGTGACTTCGTCACCATAACGAAAATGCAGACAGTAGGCATGCAAATAACACCGATCCGCTGCCGCACCACCGTATAAATCATCCCCTAAAATCGGTACGCCTAAACTGGCCAAGGCGACTCTTAATTGATGGGTTTTACCTGAGTGAGGTTTCAGCAAATATAAACGTAATCCCTCGCCGACACTCAAGGAGAAAAACTGCGTAATCGCAGGATTCTCTTTAGTGCGCAGCAACTTAAACATGCTACGACGCGACTTTGCCATGTCACCCATCACCCAGCCTTGTTTCTTCTTCGGCTTGCCCTTCGCGAGGGCGAGGTAATATTTCTGCACTTTATGGGCGGTAAATAGCTCAGTAAATTGCTTGGCGGCGACCGCGCTCTTGGCCAAAATCAACAGACCTGAGGTGGGCGTGTCTAATCTATGTACGGCAAAAAGCTTAATCCCTAAATCTTGCTCAGCCTGCGCCACCACGCCTGCCGTCCCATCCTGACTGTGGAAATGCACTTTGGCTGATTTAGAAATAACAATAAAATCAGCCTCATCGGCTATGATTCGATACATGGAGTACTCGGCGTTGGTAATGCGGATCATCGACTTAAAACTGAATAGTGACCACTAAGCCAGGATGATTATCCGTGAGATTAATTTTGGCATTGTGCCGTGAGAGAATCGCTTTGACCATAGATAATCCTAAACCTGTGCCCTGTAAATGCCGGCTAGGGTCGAGGCGGACTAAACGTTCGAACACTCTTTCTTTACTGTCGTCGGGAATACCTGGGCCATTATCGCGGATCTGAATTTGTGGGCCTGACTGGATAATTTCAATCCGCGCACCTTGACCAGAATACTTCATCGCGTTATCGACGAGATTATATAAAGCTTGGAATAATAAGTATTTATCACCAAAAACCTTATGATCAGCCAGCAGCGACAAACTTAAGGTTTGCTCGTTAGATTCCGCCACAGCATCGGCCATATCCAATAAATCGGTACACAGTTGCGCTAGGCTTAACTCCTGCAAATCGAGCGTCTGCTGACCTTCTTCGATACGCGTGAGCGACAACATGGCATCAAATGTCGCTAAACAATGGTCGAGCTCCTCGGTCAAAATGGCGCAACCCTCGCTAATCTCATTGCTGGGTTTACTCGCCAGCTCTTCAAGACCAATGCGGATATGTGACAATGGAGTACGTAAATCATGGGCGATATTATCGGTCGCACCACGCACTGCCATCAGGTTATTTTCGAGGATATCCAGCACATTATTAAACTGCAGCGCCAACATATCGAACTCATCCTGACGCCAACTCAAGGGCAAGCGGGTATCATAGTGGCCGCGTTCAATCTGTTCACTCAAGCGGTTGTATTGCACTAATCGACGTAAAATCGCCTTAGAAAATAGATAGCCGAGCGCTAAGGTCAACACTATCGTCAGCATCACGGCAGTCGCCGCAGCACTGATAAACTTATCGATTAACGTCGCTAAGTTATCGGTACGGGTCGCAATTAACACTGGGCCGTAGCGAGTCATCACTAGCCCGCCGGTAAGAATATGCAGCTTATCTGGGCCACCGGTTAAGATGGGGAAATCTCGCGTTTGCGGCAGCATGGGCATGCCTTCGGGCATAAAGCTCAAGGCACCGACCATATCGTAGCTATTACGCCAGGCAATTAGGGCGGTTTGTGGATCGGCGGCGCGGATTTGAGCGGCAAAACTACGGCGATCAACTGTTAAGGCAAGTTGCTGATAACGTTGGGTCTCCGACTCTAAATATTGAGTCACTTGATACTGTTGCTCGATGATCAACTGTCGATAGAGGGCAAATAGCAGCGCCCCAATGATCACAGTCACTAAGGTCGAAAAGACAATTGTGATGCGCCAAGCGCTGCTTTGGTAAGGCTTAATGCCTTTGTCGTAAGCGATAACCCGCTCCCCTCACGGTTTCGATAAGCTCGCCATGGCCTAACTCTTCAAATTTACGGCGTAATTTTGCGATATGAACATCGATAACATTCGTGCGTGGATCGAAGTGATAATCCCAAACAGCTTCAAACAACAAGGTGCGACTAATCACTTGATTCGCATGTTCCATCAAATACTTAAGTAACTGAAACTCTTTCGGCTGCAACATTAACTCCTGCCCGTCTAAGGTCACATTACGGGTCAGTAATTCCATCTTCAAGCCGCCAACAACGAGATCAGTAGTGACTGGTACAGATTGGCCACGGTGCATGAGTTTTTCGGCGCGCACTAATAACTCTGAGAAGGCAAACGGCTTAGTCATATAATCGTCGCCGCCCGCGCGCAGGCCTTTTACTCGCTCATCAACATGCGCTAAGGCAGATAAAATCAGCACTGGAGTTTGATTGCCCGTTGCCCTTAAGGCGGCCAATAATTTCAAGCCATCGAGCTGGGGTAACATGCGGTCGAGGATCACGAGATCGTACTGACTACTCGTGGCGAGTGACAAACCTTGGTGGCCATCGCTCGCCGTTTCGATATTGTGGCCCTGCTCAAGAAATCCTTTGACGATGTAATCAATCGTCGTCGCATCATCTTCAACTAAAAGTATTTTCATCTGTATGTTGCGCTCCTCAATCCTAAATACTCGTTTGAGCACTCGATTGACTTAGATGTTTCAATCCCACTTGAGTAAAGGTAACGGGCGTAAATTTTCGACATCAAAAGCCAATTTAAACTTACCCGTATCGTCTAGCAGCTTAAGCTCTAAATAACTGATACCTAAGTCGTGATCTAACTTTGCCTCGGTTAAGAAGGCTTTGTGATCTTTAGTGGCCTTAGCGATTAAGCCTGAAAATGTTTGATCTTTTGCTGCGATCAAACGTGTAGCCTCAACCTCACCGAGATCATCCGCGCTCACTTTACTCGCCTTTTGTTTCAGCAACTTACCATCGCGGGCACGATATTCAAACCGCGTTATAGAATTGGCTAAGGGATTAATCAACTCAAATTGGTAGACTAATTCACCCTCTTGCTCTTCCATATTAAATTCGGCAATCACGCCGGAGAACCCTTTTTCGATCTGCTGCATAACGCTCAGCGGCGGTACATAGTCTCCACCCGCAAACATCGAATACATGCTCTGAGCCGCTGTTGCGACGCCAGATACCAACATGAATCCTAGCAACCATAGTCTCATGGCTCCTCCATATAAATCAGCTAAGTTTGTATCTTATGAGACAATCAGTTAGAAGTCGATGGGACCAATTGTCCCTGAGCGCGATTCCAAGCTAATCCCCCATAATGTACCACTGGATACAGCACCACATTGCATTAGCCTTCACTCAGGTTGGGTCATAAATGGATCAAAAAAACCTTTGAACATCACCTAAGTTATTAGCTTTTAAGCCAAACACTGAATCATTTTGTGGCTAATCTGTTAAGTCTACCTAATACCAGCTGAAACACCGATGGAAACAAGATTAAGCTTTGATCATCTGGGGACTTTGAAACATGACATTTGCGGTGAAAAAACATAATTTAGCTATTTAAAATCAAGCTGATTGAATTTTAGCGGTTATTTTAGTCTATCTGTGTCATTAAAAAGTACGATTGGCAACTAGGCCGCACTTAACTAAAGTCAGTCTGATAACCAAGCGTCAAGTAATGGCATTTTTTAATCGGAGCGAATATGAAACCAGTAACACGATGGATAAGTTTAAGCTTGTTACTCGTCGCAGCATTAAGCGCCTACGCCTATGGCAGCGCCACAAGCGCCTCTGCATTTATCATCTTAGGCATGCTGTTGGAAGGAACATTTTGGATTGGATTGCTGGGTAAAAAACGTCATTAGAGTGCGATATCACATTATTCCAAAATATGAATTTGTTCGGATTTGAGTGCCACTGTGGTTTGCATTCCTTTCGTGAGTGCAAGCTTTTGGGCAAAATGCAGCGAGACTTCGGTGTTAAGTTGTAACTGAGTCCCCGTGACATAGCAGATAAGGCGAACCGACTCACCCATCACCAGCATGGCGTCGATCGTGACATCTAACTTATTAAAACTGCGGCATAAACGCCCTTTGAAAATCGAATTAAACCGAATACCTTGGTTGGGGATCACCCAACGCACTTTGCTGCCAACGGCGCGGTCTTTGCCATAGTCGCAGGCGATCAACTGCTCGCCAAACTTAAGCCAAGTGAGGTCTTTTGTGCTGTCTTGAAATACTACTTCACCGTCGAAAATATTCCTTAGCCCCATCTGCCGCGCCACCGCTTCATTGCGGGGCCGCGACAACACCTCGAAAGGTGCTCCCTGCTGTAGCATCTTCCCTTGGCTGATCAAAATCATCGAATCGGCTAGCAACAAAGCTTCATTTAAGTCATGGGTAACCATGATCACTGGGCAGAGTAACTGCTCTTTGAGGCGCGCCAGTTCGAGATATAAACGCTCGCGGGTTTCCCGATCAACTGCCGAAAAAGGCTCATCGAGTAATAACACTGAAGGTTCGCGGGCAAGTGCACGGGCAAGCGCAACACGCTGACGCTGACCGCCAGATAAATGCGCCGGCAATCTATCAGGTAAACCTTGTAGGTTGACTCGCTCAAGCCAATCTTTAGCGCGCACAATACGCTCAGATTTGGGGATATGATCAAGCCCAGCGACTACATTCTCTAAGGCAGTGAGATTCGGAAATAAGCCAAAATGCTGCGGCATATAACCGATATGGCGTTGCTGCGGGCTTAAGGCGATACGCGCTTTATCATCAAACCAAGGCCGATCGCCAAAATAAATTTGGCCCGCATCGGGGTGATTTAACCCTGCGATCATCCGTAATAAAGTCGTTTTGCCACCGCCAGACGGCCCCACCACAGCGAGCACTTCGCCAGCCTTGCAGCGAAAATCAGCATTGAGTTTAATGTGTTTATGGTTTTGGATCTGACACTGCAGATCAGCGATGATTTGCGCCACGCTGACCTCCTAAACGCCGTGACAAACTGGTAGTGAGCGCCAAAGCCGTTACCGCAAACAGTAATAACACTAATGACATAGTGCCTGCGGCATTAAAATCGAAGGCTTGCACACTGTCGTAGATAGAAATCGAAATTGTCTTAGTCTCGCCAGCGATATTGCCGCCCATCATCAGCACTACGCCAAACTCGCCGAGCACATGGGAGAAACACAACACCAGCGCGGTTAGCACACCCGGCCACACCATAGGCAATTCAATTTTAAGTAATATTTTAAGTCGGCTCATACCACAACACGCTGCGGCATCGCGGACATCATTCGGCACAGCTTCAAAGGCCCGCTGGATCGGCTGCACCGCGAAAGGGATATTGACGAACACAGAAGCGATAACCAGGCCTGAAAAATAAAACACGAGCTGCTGGCCAGTTAGTTGCTCTATCCATTGTCCGAGCCAACTCTGACTACCGAGCCCCACCAGCAAGTAATAGCCAATCACGGTCGGCGGTAACACTAAGGGCACCATGATCAGCGCTTCGACCCAAGATTTACCGACAAATTGGCGGTAGGCCAAGGCTCGCCCCGCGAGTATCGCAAGGGGGATCAGCACCAAGACTGTGATGCTACTGAGTTTGACCGATAACCACAGCGCCTGCCAATCCATTGGAATCCTTAACTTACCGGCAAACCAAAACCGTATTGAGTGAATACGGCGCGGGCAGCGTCTGATTGTAGGTATTGGTAGAAACGCTCGGCGGTTGAGCTCGCCTTAGGCATTAACGCCATACGTTGATTCAGCGGACCGTGGAGATCTGTGGGCAAAGCTAAGTAATGACCGAGGGCCTGAAACTGCGGCGCAATTGCCAGTGATAAAGGAATAATCCCGCCTTGAGTCGAGCCGCTGATCGCAAACTGTGCCGCTTGGGAGGCGTTTTCGCCTAAAATCAGCTTAGTTTGTAGCTCATCCCATAAACCGAGTTTTTTCAATAACTCACGGGCACGTTCGCCATAGGGCGCATGGTCAGGATTGGCGATCGCAAAGCGCTCTAGCTGGCCCGCTGCCAATAATGCTTTTAGGCCATTGAGTTCGATATCTAGTGCGAGCGGCGAATTTTTTGGGGCGACTAAGGCTAAACGGCCAACAGCATACTGCACGCCCTCGCCTTGGGTAAAACCGACTTTGTTCAGCTCGGCAATATAACGCTCATCGGCGCTCAGCAGCATTTCAAACGGCGCACCGTGTTGAATTTGCGCGACAAAATTTCCCGATGAACCATAAGAGACCCGTACTTTGAGACCCGTTTCTGCGGTGAAGTTTTTAACAATGTCATCCAAGGCAAACTTGATATTAGCCGCCGCGGCGATGGCAGGAATCGGCGCATTATCCGCTGCTCGACTGGTCGATGGTACGACGGCTAAGCAAAACAGTAATGCAAAACCTAGGGAGTGGAAGAAACGGGTCAAACTCTGCATTGGGTCACCTCAGTGCCGTGTTCGCGTTTATCTTGAGCTAGCAAGCTGCGTTGCCACTGCGCGTATTTTTGCTGCAACTAGTCTTTGTGTTGCCACAATTTGGCAGCTTGTTCATCGGCATCTTTCGCCTCAACCCAGCTTTTACCTTGCTCACCCGCTTCTAATTTCCAGAATGGCGCCTTGGTTTTTAAAAAGTCGATTAAGAATTCACAGGCAGCGAAGGCGGCTTTGCGATGGGCGCTGGTTACCCCGATAAACACAATTTGCTCACCTAAGGCCATAGTGCCCACGCGGTGAATCACAGTGACCTTGTTCAGTGGCCAGCGACTGCGCGCCTCGACAACGATTTGTTCTAGCACGGCTTCTGTCATGCCCGGATAGTGCTCTAAGGTTAAGTCAGTCACGGCGGCGCCATCATTAAAATCACGCACTTTACCGACAAAAGTGACTACAGCACCATCGCTATCATCTTGAGCTAACTGACGATATTCGTCGGTCACACTAAAATCGACTTCTTGCACTCGAACTGCGGGTAATAAACGCATATTAACCTCCGGTAACGGGTGGGAAAAAGGCGACTTCATCACCATCGTTTACAGGCGTATCCCATTGACTGATGGTCTGATTTACTGCCACCAGCAATTTGTCTGAGGTTAATACTTTGGCCCATTTATCATCGGTGGCGGCCAGCGTCGCACGTAACGCTTCGGCGGTTTGTGTCTGCTCGCTCGCCTCTAGGCTTAATTTAGCTGTGCCCAACAATTCTCGAACTTGAGCAAAAAACAACACGTTAATCATAATCTTCTCTCGTTTTTGATCCGCTTAACTGACTCACTAATAGCGCGTCAGACTTAAGCTTGGACAGCTTCGCTCACTTGGTAATCTGCCGAGTGGCTAAAGCCTATTCTGTCAGGCTAAACCTTAAAATGTCCCGACTTGCCGCCGCGCTTTTCTAGCAAACGGACTTGGGAGATCACCATATCTTTTTGCACGGCTTTGCACATATCGTAGATAGTTAATGCCGCCACTGAGGCCGCAGTTAAGGCTTCCATCTCTACACCTGTTTTGCCGGATAATTTACACAGACTGGTGATACGCACGCGGTTATGTTCAGGCTGCGCCTCTAAATCGACTTCAACTTTAGTCAGCATTAGTGGATGACATAACGGGATAAGATCTGAGGTTTTTTTCGCTGCTTGAATACCCGCAATACGTGCAGTGGCAAACACATCACCCTTATGGTGGCTGCCGCTCATGATCATCTCGAGTGTCGTGCTCGCCATCTCGATAAACGCTTCGGCACGGGCTTCGCGCTCGGTAACGGCTTTTTCGGTGACATCGACCATATGGGCGTTGCCATCGGCATTAATATGGGTAAATACATTGCTCATTGGAGCGATCCTTTCGTTTGAGGACAAAACAAAGTGCAAGGGAAATTGGGCTTATACTCGCGCTAAATCGGCGCTGACGAAGAACCTAAATACGGGCTAGCCACCAATAGAGGCGAGATGCTGAGTGACACCGGTAATGCCTTGATGCAAGTAATGGGTGGCTTTCTTCTGGGCTAATTGACCGTGCAAACGCTCAATTAATTCCGCTTGTTGGCTGGAATGCTGCAGCAGATCACGCAAATCGACACCGGATTCGGTGAAGAGGCATAAGTGCAACTTGCCCTTCGCCGATACGCGCAAGCGATTACAGCTGGCACAGAAGTTAGTCGCATAGGGCATGATCAAACCAATACGACCTTGATAATCACTGCGGCTAAAGTTTTGCGCTGGACCATCATCGGCGCTCGGCGTATCTAATTGCCAACCATCCGCCAGTAACTGCGCTTTGATGTCAGCGCCCGCTAAATGATGTGCTTCAAAATACTCACGGCCTAAACCCGTTTCCATCAACTCGATAAAACGCAGGTCGATTGGCGTGTGTTTAATCCAGTGTAAAAAACGTGGCAAATCTTTATCGTTTAAACCTTTAAGCAGGACGGCGTTGATTTTTACGCGCTCAAAACCCGCCGACAAGGCGGCATCAATCCCCCGCATCACTTCATCGAATTTATTCTCGCCAGTGATCTGGTAAAACATTTTGGGATCTAAACTATCCACGGACACATTGATACGGCGCAAGCCCGCATCGAACCATTCTTTAGCATGCTTTTCGAGTCGATAGCCATTAGTGGTCGTTGCTATGGTTTGAATGCGCGGGTTATCGGCGACGACACGTATGATGTCGGTAAAGTCTTTGCGCAGGGTCGGTTCACCGCCTGTAATGCGGATTTTTTGGGTGCCGACTTGGCTAAATGCAGAGACTAAGTTTTCTATCTCATTGAGAGATAAAAATTTTGGTTTACCTTCTGGATGATAACCATCAGGGAGGCAGTAACTGCATTTGAAGTTACAAACGTCAGTGACTGACATCCGTAAATAGTGAAATTTTCGACCAAAGCTGTCTTGTAATTGAGACATGATCACCTTTCCAAGTGTGGGAGGTGAGAGCATTTCTTATCCCACCCCGGTGGCATTATTACCACGGCTACACCTCCATATCTTTCGACTTAGGTAGGCAAGCTCGGAGAACCGTCGTCGGTGATTATAGGCCGAAAGTACTCACTAGCTATACCCCTAAACAGGTATTTATTAACCTAGATCACGCTAGCGTGAATAATCTGTGACAGTCCTCACCTAAAGATTTGTATTGAATTAGACTAAACAGCAGCGTAATCCACTGTGACCTTATCTTATTTTCAGGTAAGGTGGTACAAGCAATAAAACGCCCGTTTACAAACTACAACACTCGATAAAAATCGGGGAAACGTGAAGGAAGAGGTGAACTGATGGAACGCGAATCAATGGAATTCGATGTTGTTATCGTCGGCGCAGGTCCAGCAGGCTTGGCCACCGCGTGTCGATTAATGCAAATATCACAGGATTCAGGTAAAGAAATTACCGTCTGTGTGGTCGAAAAAGGCTCAGAAGTGGGCGCGCATATTCTGTCAGGCGCAGTGTTCGAGCCAAAAGTGCTGGACGAGCTATTCAGCGACTGGCGCGAGAAAGACGCCCCAGTAAAAACCGCTGTCACCCACGACGAAATCTACCTACTCAGCTCCGCCACCGACGGCCGAGTGATGCCTAATGCCTTTGTGCCAAAAACCATGCACAACGACGGCAATTTTATTATCAGTGTCGGTAATCTATCCCGCTGGCTTGCTAATCGCGCCGAAGAACTCGGTGTCGAAATATTCCCCGGCTTTGCCGCCAGTGAATTGCTATTTAACGTCGATAACAGCGTTAAAGGTATTTTGATTGGCGATATGGGGGTGGGCGCTGATGGTGAGCCTAAAGACAGCTTTATGCCAGGCATGGAACTACACGCTAAATATACTGTTTTCTCAGAGGGTTGCCGCGGCCACTTAGGCAAGCAACTGATCGAAAAATACCATTTAGATAATGGTAAAACACCCCAGCATTACGGCTTAGGCTTCAAAGAAATTTGGAAAGTCCCCGCTGAGCAACACGAGCAAGGCAAAGTAGTGCACACCGGTGGCTGGCCACTAACCGAGGGCGCATCGGGTGGCGGCTTTCTGTATCACATGGAAGACAACCAGATTGCGGTCGGTCTCATTATCGATTTGAACTACAAAAATCCGCATCTGAGCCCATTTGACGAATTCCAGCGCTATAAAACCCATCCTGTGATTGCAAAGTATTTAACCGGCGGCGAACGTCTCAGTTACGGCGCCCGTGCTATCACTAAAGGCGGCTTGAACTCGCTTCCTAAAATGAGCTTCCCCGGCGGCCTGATCATCGGCTGTAACGCTGGGACTTTGAATTTCGCGAAAATCAAAGGCACTCACACTGCGATGAAGAGCGGTATCGTTGCGGCAGAAACCTTAGGCAAAGCCATGATGGCGGGTGTTGAAGGCGGTAAAGATCTCGACTGTTACCAGACTCATATCGAAGAAAGCTGGCTACATGAGGAGCTGTATAAATCGCGCAACTTTGGCCCAGCGATGCATAAATTTGGCACCTATTTAGGCGGCGCATTCAATTACATAGATCAAAACTGGTTTGGTGGAAAGTTCCCGATCACGCTACGTGATGAACACCCAGACTATGCACAAATGGCCTCAGTGAGCGCTTACAGCAAGATTGATTACCCAAAACCCGATGGCAAGCTTAGCTTCGATAAACTGTCCTCAGTGTATCTGTCGAGCACTTATCATGAAGAAGACCAGCCTTGCCATTTACGTCTTAAAGACAGCAGCATTCCACTGGGTATTAACCTGACTCAGTTTAATGAGCCAGCACAACGTTACTGCCCAGCTGGTGTGTATGAAATTGTCGAAGAGGCGGGTCAGCCTAAATTTGTAATCAATGCGCAAAACTGCATTCACTGCAAAACCTGCGATATTAAAGATCCTAGCCAAAACATCACTTGGGTTACGCCGGAAGGCGGTGGTGGTCCTAACTATCCCAACATGTAATTAGTTGCCAACAAATGTTAATAACGGCGCTCAATAGAGCGCCTTTTTTTCACCTTTGACACAAATATCTCACTTTTTTTGCTTGCCCTTAGCTACGACATTAGCCACAATTGCCACACAAAAAAGAGTTCGTTTTCAATCACCATCTCATTTCCATCTATACTCTACATAATTAGATCTACTGCAAGACCAACGGGTTAAGCCAAATAAGTTTTTATTCGCTGTTTTATTCGGCATTCGGCCTAGACTAAGGTTAACTTTTCACATTCCTGTCCGATAATCTTTTACCGTACAAGAGTGCGTTGACCGATAACGCAAAACAGTCCAACACAGGCATATTGATATTTATGATATTTAATAACCTCACCATTAAGCAGAAAATTCTGCTAACAGTGACATTTGCAGTACTGCTGTCGACCATACTCGTCGGCGTATTAAGCCAACGTAGCGCTAAAAATGTCGTACAACAACGGATGTTAGGTTCGGAACTGCCGAGTTTGATGATGCAGATCCGCAATAAGATCGATCTCGACATCTCCACTTTAATGAATGCTGCAGAGCAATTAGCCAGTAGCCGCATGTTACTGCAATGGCTCGAAGATGGCAGACCGCAGGCCCAAGAAACCCAAGTGGTTGCCCAACTGAAAGACATCACGCGTCAATATAAGCTAGCGCAAGCCTCCTACGCCGACAGACAAACTGCCGCCTATTACACTCAGGATGGGTTTTTGCGCGTGCTTACCCCCGCGCAGGATGGCTGGTTTTTTGGTTACCGAGACAGTGGTCAAGAACGTATGTTGAACGTATTCACTGAGGCCAACGGCGAAGTCAAACTCTTCATCAACTACCAACAACCCAATGGCCGTGGCTTAGTTGGGCTCGCTAAATCACTCGATGATATGGTGCGCTTACTAAGCTCGTTTAAGATTGAGGAAACGGGATTTGTTTACTTAGTTGATGCTAAAGGTGAAGTGAAACTCCACCCAGATACGGGTCAAATTGGTAAGAGCAACCTAGGTAACTTATATCAAGATGCAAACTCAAGCGCCTTACTTAACCGTGGCGATTTCAATCTTATCGAAACCAAGATCAATGGCGAAAACATGCTGGTTGCCAGTAGCTATATCGCATCTATGGATTGGTATTTAGTGGCACAAGTGCCAGAAGCCGAAGTGTTTGCGCTATTAACCGAAGCCGCTTATCAGATCTTAATCTGGACGCTGATTATTGCTGCGGGCTTTATTGTCCTCGCTATCGCTGTTGCAGGCTCTGTGAGTCGCCCCATAGCCCAGGTTGCCGCTATGTTCCGCGACATAGGCGAAGGTGAAGGTGACTTGCGCCAACGCTTACCCGTCAATGGTGAAGATGAAATTGCGCAGCTCGCTAAAGGATTTAACAGCTTTATCAGCAAGATCCAAGATTCGGTCATCGAAGTAGCGCAAACCAGCGAACAACTCGGCTTCTCGGCTAAGGATGTGTCGAATCAGGCACAACAAACCTTAGAAGACAGCCACGAGCAGAAAGATCGCACTATGATGGTGGTCACTGCCATTAATGAAATGGGCGCGACGGTTAACGAAATCGCCAGTAATGCCGCTCAAGCTGCGGTTGCTGCAAGAGATGCAGACACTGAAGCCAGCAGCGGTCAAGTGGTCGTGACCCGTGCCCGTGATACCATTAATCAATTGTCTAAGGACGTTGGCCAAGTGGGCGAAGTGATTGAGTCCCTCGCGACCCACACTAAATCCATTGGTGGGATTTTAGATGTGATCCGCGCTATCTCTGAACAGACCAACTTGTTAGCCCTCAACGCGGCCATCGAAGCGGCACGTGCCGGTGAAGCTGGGCGCGGTTTTGCTGTCGTCGCCGATGAAGTACGTAACTTAGCATCACGCACAGCAGCATCGACCAATGAAGTGCAAGGCATGATCGACAAGCTGCAATCGGAAGCCAGCCGCGCGGTTAATGCGATGGCTCAGAGTCGTACTCGCTCCCACGAAGGTGTTGTGGCCGTCGATGAAGCTAGCAAATCGTTGATTGGTATTAGCGACCGCATTGGTCTTATCAGCGACATGAACATCCAAGTTGCTGCGGCAACGGAAGAACAATCCACTGTAGTGGAAGACATCAACCGTAACGTCACAGAAATCAATGACATTACTCAACGTACTGCCAATACTGCACAAGCGGCAGCGCAGGCGAGTTTAGCCTTGAATCAACTGTCACACCGTTTAGATACCTTAGTGGCCAAGTTTAAGGTGTAACACCTTAAACTTACGCAATAAAAAAACGCCTTAGATGGAAACATCTAAGGCGTTTTTCTTTAATTCGAAAAAGCGATTAATCCATAGCAATAAATTTAATCGTTAATGGGTATTTATATACCTTACCCTCACTGGCCTTAATAATCGCCAGCACAGTGCACACCAAATCGAATATGCCGAGTATGGCTAAAAAGATGAAACCTATTCCGACCAAAGCTAATACGCCACTGATGATTACATAAATCAGCAGGCTCAATTTAAAGTTCAGACAACTACGGCCACATTGATCGACAAATGCGGACTCTTCACGCTTCATCAGCCAGATAATCAAAGGACCAAGAATAGAGCCCAACGGCACTAGGTATCCAACAAAGCTTGAGGCGTATACCAGTAAGCCAAAATCTTTATCACTTTTTGTAACGGGTTCAATCATAAGGTCATCCCTGTTTTATCATTATGAATATAAATACTTATTTACCGCTCGGCCCATATAAACGCATTTGCCAATCTTCCACTGTTTGCGATACTAAGCGCCGTTGTAGGCTATTCACCCAGCTCTGCGCTAATCCCTCACAGCAAGCTAAACGATCATAGCCGCTAGCATTAAACGTTGGCGAGAAATAGAGTGACATAGCCTCAGCAACACTAATGTCCGTGCGGCGCTCAACCAACTCAATCTTATCGTTTAACTGAATAATCCCTGGGGTTAAGATTCTATAAAACCAACCACATAATTGGCTCTGCTGCATGGCGAGGGCAAATTCTTTGTGCCCAAATTGCAGATTCAACTTAAAGCAAGGTGAACGTGGCTGAGTAATCTGCACTGTTACGGCGCCAATTTGTAAGATATCACCAATATTAACTTGGGTTTCGTTCAGCCCAACGGTACTGATGTTCTCTCCCATACTGGGCGCATCTTCGAGTTGAGTGATTAAATCCCAACGACGATATTGGCCGTAATGCTCGCGGGGAAAATGATGTAACACGCGATCGAGTCCGCCATGGTGTTTAGGATCGGCCTGCGCGTCCCCGTCTACATGGCTAACATGTACTAGCAGTTGTTGAGCCGCTTGCTTGCCATCAATCCCAGTAGCAACACCGGACATGTCTTGAAGATGGGTTCCTAAGTACAATCCTGATAACTTATTGATCAACAACTTTGACATCTGCAACTCCCAATCCATAACCCATCTCGCATTACCGCCAGAGTGTAAACTGCGATACGCCAGTAACACAATCAACTCGCTCAATAACTCATAAAAGTAGGCGCAATCTTGCCGCCAGTAAGCACGAGGCTAAATCTATGAATGATTTAACACCACTTGATTTCGACCGGCTTCTTTAGCCTGATACAAGGCCAGATCGGCACGCTTGATCAGATCTTCCGCAGGCTCTTGCGCCTGATGCTCAGCAACGCCAATACTAACGGTAATAGAAATGTGTAAGCCATTCACTTTAATTTCCCGCTGAAAAATAAGCTCACGGATCTGCTCAGCCAGTTCTGCCGCTTGGGTTAAATCCATCCCCGGAAGTAAAATCAAGAACTCCTCGCCGCCCCAACGGCATAAGATATCCTGTTGCTGCAGTGCGCTCCGCAGCATATTTGTCATGGTTTTTAATACTAAGTCACCAATCCCATGCCCATAGCTGTCGTTCACTTTTTTAAAATGGTCGATGTCCAGCAAGAGTATTGAAATCGGCGATTGTGTCAGCTTAGCTTTATCTAATGCCAGCCTAAAGTACCCATCGAACACCTGACGGTTAGCGGCGCCAGTGAGCTTATCGGTAGACGCCATTACTTCTAATTTGCGCTGATAACGACCTAAGGTCATGTTAGAGATGAATAAAATCCCTAGAGTCACCATTAGGCTTAACGCCAAGTTGCCCCAAAAAGTATTCAGTAACTCCCGCTCCTGTGGCGCATCTTCCTGCTCAACAATCAAATACCACTTAAATTCGGGGACTAGACGGCTGTTGAGATAAACGGTTTTGCCATTTCTCTGGTAGCTAAAAGCCGCACTTGGACTCGTTAAAATACGCGTCGCTAAATTTTCAAGCCCTAAGCTGGTTTGCAGCGAATCTGCACCATCATATTCATCTCCATGCAAGGTGACATTGCCCTGCCTATCGGTAAAGAACACTCGGCGGTTATAACGTTTTTGATAAAGTTCGATGAGGGACTTAACCTTTTCAACCGCCAAACCAACACCGGTAACGCCTATAAATTTACCTTCAAAATCAAAAACTTTATAGTTCACGAAAACGGTTGTTTTACTGCGGTCCGCCGTATCGGCGTCGATATTAACCTCATAATGCTCAGATTCGGGTAAAGATCGCACTCGAAAGTACCAAGCATCATCTGGCTCAACATCTTGGATTTGTTTTAAAATCCCCGTGGAGTGGTAATAATTTCGGCTCTTTTCTGACACAAAAAAACTGGTAACAGTATCGTATTTTTCTTGGATTTCCTTAAGATAACGGATCAGCTTTTCTGGCTCTTGCTCGTGACTTAATGTCCAATCGCGAACAAAGGTATCCTGCGCCATCAAGGATGAAATAAAGATAGGTCGCAGCAGATCCTGCTGAATTTCAGAGTAAATATTGTCACTTGTGAGTGGTAGGGTATTACTCTCGATTTGTTGACTCAGTGAGTCATGGGCCACCTTGTAACTGATACCACTGGTCACTAAAAAGGCGACCAAAAGCAGAACAGAGAGCAGCCAAATAAATTTATTCTTATCATTCCAAGCGTTATTGCCCATTCTCAACTCCAAAGACTACAGAACACCTTGAGTGGCTTATTATTTTAATGTCACGATAACTATTTTAGTTGAATAAATGTTAACGCAATTGCGCCATGGTCGCACAACATTTCAGCTTTATGAATGTTCTGCGATGGAATAACTTTATTTTGAGCAAAAAAATGCCTCGTTGGGGAAACGAGGCAAAAAACATACTAACCAATAAATGGGAGAAAAGCACAAGAAAACGTTAAGGGACAAGAGCTATGCGCCACATGACATACTCTAGCAAGGCCGTATGACAGAAAGATGACTCAAACTGCTCATCCGCAGATTTATCATGCTATTTGCTTGGCCTCTAAATACTGTTTCAGTGCCTCACCCGGAATAGAACTATCGGTTGCCACCGCAAATGCCGCCCAAACAGCACCTTCAGCCATCGCCTCGGTAATCGACTGACCAGTGCATAGACTATGGATAAGTCCCGCCGCATAGGCATCGCCAGCGCCAGTGGTATCAACAACAGTGGCAGGGATAGCAGCAACATGCTGCACTTGATCGTGCGTGTAAACCTTAGCCCCATTGATGCCATCGGTGACAATAAAGTAACGCAGACACTCACCGCCAATGTTTTTGCCATATTCCCAAGAGGCGCCATCACAACGCCCTTGGATATCACTCATTGATGCCAGTAGAATATGACAAGGTCTCTGCCTGTCATCTTTGGCTAATTGCGCGACCACAAGGCAATGTTCCAAGGCTGTCTTTGCCCAACTGACCGATCCCTCAGCGGAAGTATTAAAATACAGCGCGTCCCATGGCTGCCATTTCGGCGGCACTGATAACTCAAATATGGGTCTTTGTGGCCGAATAATCGTCCGTTCACCGTCTGGCGTCATCACGAGTAACATTTCGCAAGTGTTACCGGCTCGGCGCTGCACTAAGCGGCAATCGAGTCCTTGAGTGCTGGCTTCTGCAATGAGCCAATCTCCCATGTCATCACGGCCAACTTGACTCACCAACGCGACGCTATGCCCAGCCCAAACTAAACCTAATCCAGTATTTGCCCCGCCACCACCTGGCCTTTGCCCACCATCTTGATAATGGAAACGCCCACCTGTTTTTAAAGGTTTATCAAGCAATAAGATCCGATCACAGTTGAGATTGGCAACTAACATAATATTCGCCATTACGCGGCTCCAAAGGACAAAGAAGACTCAAGGCCAGAAGATAAAAACAAAGAAATATCAATCTAGAGCAAAATGCTCACAGGTACAATCCAATCATCAAGCTAGCAACACAATCAGGCTATGGCTGCCGCCTGTGTAAGCATTTGTCCCGAATAAGATAAGGAGAAAAGTCCATCAACATACGGTAAAACCAACTTTTTGGCTTCAACACTCTGTTTAAAAATAGATTTTTACATTGTGTAACGCCAATCGGCATAGATACATCCGATAAATTTCAAACCCGCTGAGTTAAATAGCAATAACTGTCGTTAAAATATGTGAAGTGAATAAGGAATTAAATTTATGAATGGAATCAAACGCTATGCTAATGGAAAGATGGGATGCAGATGAGGAAAAAGCTGAGCAGCTACGCCGTTACCAGCTCTGCCTAGATGAGTTTAATGAGTTAGATTTTCACGATGTGTATATCGCAGAAATAAAACAAGAATACCAACAACTTGCAGAGCTAGTAAAAGTGCAGTCAACGTCAGCTCCCGAACGTTAACTGCACTTACTTATTTATTAGTCGCTTAACGATAAATCTTCAATTACTTTATTGGCGTCAATGGTGATAAAGACGCAAATTGTACTGCCAACGTCCAATCTGTGATGACCATATCTGACGGCTGCCAACTGTCATCAACCCACTCATAAATCAATCCTGGATTTTCCTCAGCATTGACTAATAAACGCCGTCCATCTTGCAATACCAGCGTATAATCGAGCCCCTGTGCATCGACACTTTCAATGTCCTCCAAGACATTATGTTTAATGGCCGAAATGGTTCCCGTAGCCTTGGCGGCATCACTCCCCTTTGCACCGCTGTAAAATGTTAACGCCTCGTTTGCGACAGTCTTATGAAAGACAAACTCCTCAGTCACACCCACTACGATCGATTGATCAAGTTCGTACCAGGCGGGTATCCATAATGCGTTAATTGTCATCCCGTTATATCCTGCATAATAATTTTACGGACGGGATCATTCTGCCTTAACCCCGACAGAGAAAATACTCTTCAGGGATAAAATAATTTTAATCCTAAAAAGGATGGCATCACGAAACGCAGTGCTCACTTCCTTTGTAAGATAATCTTAACTCCAAAGGTCATATCCGAGATGTTTTAGTGCCAGTGGCTGATGTTGGACTCAATTCGTGTTTCTGTTAGTTTGTAAAACACTTTGCCTCAAATCGACACATTAAGCTGACAAAGTGATCCTGAGCCCAGTAATCGCGTATAGAGTCACACACGATAGATTCATAATCCATGCTTGCACCGCAGGCCGATAAATACGGAGTTTACTTGCCTATGGATAAGCCCATAACGCAACCCCCTCAAACCCTTAAGCTAATTGGTGAAACTGAGGCAGGAAAGCGTCTAGAGCTTAAGCAGTACTTTAATCAGACATGGGCTCTGTACGAGTCACTGTTTGATTTGATCCAAGAAGATAGCGCCTATTACCTCAAAGCCGAGCCACTGCGCCATCCGTTGATCTTTTATTTTGGCCATACGGCCACTTTCTATATCAACAAACTCAAACTCGGCAAATTTCTCGACGAACGGGTAAACGATAACTTCGAATCCATGTTTGCCATTGGTGTCGATGAGATGTCTTGGGACGATCTGAACGAGCAACATTACCCATGGCCGAACGTGGCAGAAGTGCGCAGCTATCGCCAACAAGTTAATGCTGTCGTCAATCGCGTGATTGATGAAATGCCGCTGGCGCTGCCGATCACTCAAGACAGCCCCGCTTGGATTATTTTGATGGGCATTGAACATGAGCGAATTCATTTAGAAACCTCATCGGTGATCATCCGCCAACTGCCATTGGAACATGTCGCACCTAACAGCCTCTGGGCTGCGTGCCAAGACTTCACCGCCGCCGAAGCCAACTGTTTACTGGCAGTAAAAGGGCAGAAAGTGACCTTAGGTAAAACTGAGCAAGATCAAACCTACGGCTGGGACAACGAATACGGCCATAAAATCTTTAATGTTGTCGACTTTAAAGCCTCTAAATTCTTAGTCTCGAATCAAGAGTACCTCGCATTCGTCGAAGCTGGCGGCTATTGCTCACCCCAATTTTGGAATGAAGAAGGTCAAGCTTGGCTCGCTTACACCCAAGCTCAAATGCCGCGTTTTTGGCGCTTAAAACAAGATAAATGGTGGCAACGTAACTTAGCGGAAGAAATCCCGCTGCCATTGAACTGGCCTGTAGAAGTGAATCAACTCGAAGCTAAGGCCTTCTGCAATTGGAAAACCGAGCAAAAGCAAAGCAACATTCGCCTACTGACGGAAGCCGAATGGTACATCTTACGCGAGAATATGCCCGCCGATGCGCCCGATTGGCACGAAGTGCCGGGCAATATTGCTTTGGCTTATTACGCCTCTTCTTGCCCAGTGAATCGCTTCGAACATAATGGCTTTTTCGATATTGTCGGTAATGTTTGGCAATGGACAGAAACCGCAATCGATGGCTTTAATGGTTTTGCCGTGCATCCGCTCTACGATGATTTTTCGACCCCCACCTTCGATGGTAAGCATAATCTCATCAAAGGTGGTTCGTGGATCTCCACAGGTAATGAAGCCATTGCTTCGTCACGCTATGCGTTTCGTCGACATTTTTATCAACATGCTGGCTTCCGCTATGTGGAATCCACGCAAAATCCCGCCCAAATGGCCGAGGTCAATGTGTACGAAACTGATGAACTGATTTCCCAATACCTTGAATTCCACTACGGCGCCGAATATTTCGGGGTTGCTAACTTCTGTGTCAATGGCGTGCAACAAGCGCTCAGTGAAATTCAACTCACCCATACCACCAAAGCCCTCGATATCGGCTGCTCCGTAGGTAGAGCGAGTTTTGAACTGGCAAAAGTGTTTGATCATGTTGATGGTATCGACTTTTCGGCACGCTTTATTCAACAGGCCTATGCCCTAACTGAACAAGGTGAAAAACGTTACACCATACGTACCGAAGGCGATTTACAGGAATTTAAGAGTGCGAGTCTGGCTAAACTTGGATATGAGCTTGAGGCGAAAAAAGTCAACTTTATGCAAGGTGATGCCTGTAATTTAAAGCCAATGTATACAGGTTATGACTTAGTTTATGCCTCGAACCTTATCGACAGACTGAACGATCCTAAGCACTTTTTAACCAGTATTGCCCAGCGGATTAATCAAGGTGGATACCTTGTTATTACTTCGCCATACACTTGGCTTGAGGATTATACGCCGAAGGATAAATGGCTCGGTGGCGTTAAAGTCAAAGGAGAGAACTTCACCACCTTAGATGGCTTGACCGAAACCTTGATCGGCCAATTTGAGCTAGTCGCAGTGAAGGAAATCCCCTTCGTCATCCGCGAGACTAAACGCAAATTCCAACATTCTGTCTCAGAAATGACAATTTGGCGTAAGCGTTAATGCTCTCATGGAATAAACTGCTGAAATTTAGATAAAAATATCCGCCAGAAATCCATTTCTGGCGGATGTGTAACATTCAGCTCAGTCATATTTGCAGCACCCAATAAGGTTGAACGCGGCAAATACAGCGCAAATACCTACACCTTGAACTGTGCCGTTGTTAAACCAAGCTGATTCGCTAACCCTAACAAACTGCGCGTACTCGCTGCCACTTGGCTGATCGCCGCGCTATTTTCTTCCGCCGCCACGCTCAAGCCAGCAATCCCCTGTGCAATCGTTGCCGAAACCGTTGTTTGCTCCTCCGCGGCGGTAGCGGTTTGGATCATTAATGCCTTTAAGGTTTCCAAACGCAAAGCGATGTCATCCACTGCGGCTTGCATGCCATCGGCATCTTCTGCGGTTTTAGAGGCTTCAGTAGTACAAGTCACACTATGCAGCGCCAACACGCCAGACTGCTGTTGAATGCCTTTTAGCACTTGGCCAATATCCTGAGTCGCCAACTGAACCTTAACTGCTAACTGGCGCACCTCATCGGCAACTACGGCAAAACCACGACCATGCTCACCAGCTCTCGCCGCTTCAATCGCCGCATTAAGTGACAGCAGATTCGTTTGTTCAGCAATCGCATTAATCACAGCCAATACCGAACCGATTTTCTGACTGTCAGCCTCAAGGCTGCCCACCTGTTGATGTATGGTCGCAAAACTGCTCAAGGTCACTTTCAAGCTTTTACGTGTACTGGCTAAATTTTGCGAAAGAATTTCACTCGAATGGGTACAGGCAGACACTTCATCGGAGGATTTAAGCGTATTCGTGCTGATTTCCGCGGCGGCATAACTCATTTCTTCGACTGCGGTTGCTAACATATCGGTTTCTTTCGCCTGCATCTGAATACTGCAATCGGCTTGGGTCATAGCGGCAGAATTTTGTTCCGCGGCGGATTCGAGTTCATGTCCAACGCCCACCAGCTGACTAATGATTTCTTTGAGCTTTGTTTGCATCCTGGCCAACCAGCTCATCAGATGATTATCCGTTTGAACATGGGGCAGATTATGGGTGAGATCCCCTGAGGCGATCATGCTGGTCAAATTGCACATGTCCTCAGGCTCACCGCCGAGTGGCTTCAACACAAATCCTGTGACTAACTTAGCAGCAGCGAATGCCAGCACTAAGGCCGCCACGCAAACAAATAAGCCAATAAACAACATTCGATAAGCCGGCGCCGCGATTTCGCTTACGTCAATTTCAGCCATCAAGCCCCAACGTAAGCCAAGTTCAACAACGGGAGAATAAGCAGATAACACTGGATTATGATTGTAGTCATTCACTTGCATCACACCAGTCTTACCCGCCAACGCCTCTTTCACCGCAAGTGTGTCGACGCCATTCTGGGCAACCGTTCCAGCGAAGGAAGCGGTCACAGTGCGATTGTTCGGATCAAGAAAAGAATCGGATCGCATGCGATTATTGGGACCAATTAAATAGGTCTCGCCACTTTGTCCCATACCTTCGCGGATCTGCATAACTCGGTTGATGCGGTCAATTGATACTTGGGCCGCCACCACCAATCTTTGCTGATTGAATTGAATCGACTGACCAATAAATGCTGCCGGTTGGCCATTTGAAGGGGCGTATGCGGAGAAGTCTTGCAATAATACAGTACCAGTAGCCCCCAAAGCCTTATTGAATAACTGCGCTAATCCCGAATCATGGTAGGGCCCAGTGCGAAGATTTGTGCCGAAATCAGACTCCTTCGCGGCGGTGTAAAACACAGTGCCGTCATCCCGAATGATGAACAGATCATAGAAACCTAAAGACTTATTTAACGACTTTAAGGTCTCATCAAGGTCGGAGATAGTATCGAGGCTTTTTTGGCTGGCGATCACCGCACTGACGGCCTGCAGGTTATCTGAAAAGTCCTGAAACATACCGACAATCTGTCGCTGCTTGATCTCGCGCACCGCCACTAAACGAGACTGAGCCTCGGCAAATAACTCATCCCGAGCAATGTAAGTCACTATCGCGGTAGCAAATATGAGGGGTAATAGGACAATCAATAAACTGATCAGCTGAATTTTACGAGTAAAACCCATGGTGAGACTCCTTGTCGCGCTTCGAATTCCATTCATTCACTTTTTGCAAAATTAAATCTGCCCTAAAACTATAGGAGAAGAATCTCAGCTAAACAAAGCGACGCAGACTATTTTCATCAAAAGTTCACCGAAATGCTGCCAACCAATTATTTTTAAATAGAAAAATGATTAATAACTTTAAATGACAGCCAAGCCATACTGACCTTTTCAAACAAAATGATATAGTGGAAAACACGTTATAAACCGAACGTTAGCATCACCTTATATTCAGTACGCACATCCACACGACAAATGATGCATTGAAATTTATTAAATATGCATATAAATTCATGTCAAGCCAATTTATAGAGGATTAAAAATGAGTTTACTCGAGCAAGTGTCTGTATCTAAAAAAGCCAATATTTACTTTGATGGTAAAGTTGCCAGTCGTAGCGTATTTTTTGCCGATGGCAGTAAGCAAACCTTAGGCGTAGTACAGCCTGGAGAGTATGAGTTCTCGACTTCACAAGGCGAAATCATGGAAGTGATTAGCGGCCGTTTTGAGGTGTTACTACCAGAAACGACCACTTGGCAAGAATTTAGCGAAGGAACTCAGTTTGAACTGGCTGCAAATGTCAGCTTTAAAATTCGTAACACAGCCATTGCAGAGTACTGTTGCAGCTACCTCTAATCATCTTGATTGAGTAAAAGTTTCAATATCAATTGTGAATCTAATGCTCACAGTGACGGTTTATCTCAGCACTGTGGGTATTTTGCCCTACCGAACCATTTCTCCTTGCCACAATTTCACCCTCTGCATACTTTATCCGTCCGGTTTTTTATCAATCTGGCAGTTTTGTTAAGCAGACTCAGGACTGCTTAAACCTCGCGACTTAAAGAAGACTAAATCGGGCGTGTTGATATCGCCGATAAAAACAATGCTAGACGACCGGTCTAATTTGTTTTATCCTAACCCACATGAAAATTGAAACTCAATCCACTCGCCAGCACATTCTCGACATCGGCTATAAGCTGATCGTACGAAAAGGCTTCTCCAGCGTCGGCTTATCGCTACTGCTGCAGGCCGCCGAAGTGCCTAAAGGCTCGTTTTATCATTACTTCAAATCCAAAGAACAATTTGGCGAAGCGCTCATAACTGATTATTTCGAAAAATATCAGTTAGATTTAGACACATTATTCAATAACTCGACGCTGACGGGCTATCAACGCTTGATGCAGTACTGGCAACAATGGTTGCACGTACAAGCTGACGGCTGCGTAGATCAAAAATGCCTCGTCGTGAAACTCAGTGCTGAAGTGGCCGATTTATCCGAAGCCATGCGCCTTGCCTTACTTAAAGGTTCCGCCGGCATCATAGACAGGTTAACCACTTGTGTTCACGTTGGCATAAACGACAGTTCAATCGCCGAGCAAGATCCGCAATCGACCGCTGAAATGTTGTATCACATGTGGTTAGGTGCCAGCTTAATGAACAAGTTAGGCCACAGCCCCGCGGCACTCGAACGTGCGCTCGTGACGACTAAAGCTATTTTAACGCCTAAAACGGCCCTTTAACTTAATACCGATTCAAGACCAATATTGGCTGATATCAATCAGCCTAGATTTTTAAAGAATGTATCTTCACGCCACAGAATTAGACGACTGGTCTACTAATTTGACAGGCGATTAATCAACGCAGCGCATTTAACACCGCTAATTTAAAGAAGCTCACTTAAAGTAATAAGGGATAAATCATCCATGCTAAATTTTAACTATTACAACCCGACCCGTATCCGTTTTGGTAAAGACACTATCGCCGAAATTGATGCTTTAGTACCGAGCGATGCTAAAGTGATGATCCTCTTTGGTGGCAGCAGCGCCAGAAAAACAGGCACGCTAGACGAAGTAAAACAATCATTGGGCAATCGTTTCATCGTCGAGTTCAATGGCATTGAGCCAAACCCAACCTATGAAACCTTAATGAAAGCCGTCGCCCAAGTGCGTGAGCAGAATATCGACTTCCTCCTCGCGGTTGGCGGTGGTTCGGTTATCGATGGCACTAAATTTGTTGCCGCTGCAGCGGTATTTGAAGGTGAACCTTGGGATATTCTCACTAGCTGGGGCGCAAAAGTCACTCAAGCTATGCCCTTTGGCTCAGTATTAACCTTGCCAGCGACGGGTTCAGAAATGAACAACGCCAGCGTAGTGACCCGTAAATCACTGCAAGCTAAGCTGCCATTCCGTAATGACTTGGTTTATCCACAATTCTCAATACTCGACCCGACGAAAACCTTCACCCTGCCAGAACGCCAAGTGGCCAACGGTGTCGTCGATGCTTTTGTACATATTACAGAGCAATACCTCACTTACCCCGTTAACGCCGCCGTACAGGACAGATTTGCCGAAGGACTGTTACAAACCTTGATTGAGCTTGGTCCACAAGTGCTAGTTCAACCCGAAGACTACGACATTCGCGCTAACTTAATGTGGGTCGCCACTATGGCACTCAACGGCACGATTGGCGTAGGCGTTCCGCACGATTGGGCAACCCACATGATAGGCCATGAACTGACTGCGCTTTACGACATCGACCATGCGCGTACATTGGCAATCGTATTGCCTGCCCTGCTGCAATGTACCAAAGAGGCTAAGCGCGAAAAGTTACTCCAGTACGCAGACCGAGTGTGGCACATCAACACAGGTACCGATGACGAGCGCATCGATGCCGCTATTGCAAAAACTAAGGCTTTCTTCGAAGCCATGGGCATACCGACACATTTATCTGCCTATGATCTCGATGCCAGCCACGTTGATATCCTAGTAAAACAGCTTGAACTGCACGGCATGGTGGCTCTTGGCGAACACGGCAATATTGACCCAGCAATGAGTCGTGACATTTTGACCTTAGCCCTATAACGCCAAACCGTATCCTGATTGAACTAAACCCAAAGCTCACACGTATAGATGTGAGCAACTAAGGTAAAGGTATGAAAATGAATATATTAATGGTACTAACTTCACACGATAAACTCGGCGACACAGGTTTAAAAACCGGCTTTTGGCTCGAGGAATTCGCCTCACCTTTTTATGAGTTTAAAGATAAAGGTTTTGACATTACCTTAGCCTCGCCATTGGGCGGTCAACCACCGCTCGACCCTAAAAGTGATGAGCCAGACTTTCAGACCGCAGCTACTGCGCGCTTTAGTAAAGATCCTGAGGCACAAGCACTGCTGGCAAATACGACTCGCTTAAGTGAAATCAATGCAGCGGATTATGATGCGGTTTTCTATCCAGGCGGCCACGGCCCACTGTGGGATCTTGCCGAAGATAAACACTCAATCGCCTTGATTGAACAGTTCTATCAAGCGAATAAACCCCTAGGGCTAGTCTGTCATGCACCTGCGGCATTGCTGCACCCTAAGGCCAGTGATGGTAAGCCATTGGTCAGCGGTAAGCGGGTTACCGGTTTCAGTAATTCTGAAGAAGAAGCCGTGCAACTCACTCATATCGTGCCATTTCTAGTCGAAGACATGCTGCAGAAAAACGGCGGCACTTATGTCAAAGGTGATGATTGGACAAGCTTTGTTGTCGCAGATGGCCATTTGATCACAGGTCAAAACCCAGGATCATCCGAAGCCGTTGCGCAGGCCATAGTCGCGCAACTGAACGCTAGAGGCTAGAGGCTAAGCGATAAATGACGCGACACGCTCAGCTTGAAGTACATAATGACAAGCTCGAGTGTGCTAAATGCGGTAGAAATAGCTATCGCACCATAATGGTGCGATAGCTAAAAATGTACTCTCACAATAGAAAGGGAAGCCAATGATCACCTTGCACCATCTCAATAAATCACGCTCTAAACGTATCATCTGGTTGCTAGAAGAACTCGGTCAACCTTATCAAATTAAGAGTTATCAGCGTGATAGCCAGACTTTTCTCGCGCCACCCGAACTTAAGCAAATTCATCCGTTGGGCAAATCACCCGTTATCGAAATGGACGGTCAAGTGATTGCCGAGTCAGGCGCGATCACTGAGTATCTGATTGAAAAATATGCGGCGGATACCTTAGCCCCCGCCAGAGACAGCGCTGACTACGTCGATTATCTGCAATGGCTACACTTTGCCGAAAGTTCAGCCATGCTACCTTTGTTGCTGCGCATGTTCGTGCAAAAGGACGGCTGCAAAACCAACTTCCTTGAAGGTTATGCGGCGATAGAAGTCAGTAAGATAAGCCACTACTTCAATGATAGGTTGGCCGATAAAACCTATTTGGTTGCAGGCAAGCTCACAGGTGCGGATATCATGATGTCCTTCGTAGTTGAGCTACTGGCTAACAGTGGCGACCTCGAAAAATTCGAACACATTCAACGCTATGCCACTCAATTATCCCTGCATGCCGCTTGGGTTAAAGCGAGTGAGATCGAGAAACAACTCGACGCAAGCGTGTAATTTGCAACTCGAGTTCGGGCACATGAGTGTGTCCGAACTTCAGCTCATTCAACCCAGTCCGATTTCTAGCTCCCCTTTCCTGTCTCGCTTTACGCCTTCCATGTAGCGACGCCGCATAACAAACACCATGATTTTTGATGTAAAAGAGACTAATCTTGATTAACTCTCTCTCAAGGCTACAGGGACTTTAGCATGCGTTCACTCACACTCATCGGCTTAGTGCTATTTAGCATGTTAGCGCAAGCAACGGTTTATAAATGGGTCGATAAGGATGGCAAAGTCCATTACTCCGATGAGCCGCAGCCCAATGCCCAAGTCGTTGAGCTCAAAGAGAAGACCTTAAATCAAATTGCCCTTCCTCTGCCCAAAACAGAGTCAAATAACGCAAACCAAGCAATTGAATCTATTCAATACAAAGTTAATATCACTTCCCCAGCAGAAGAAGAAACCGTCAGAGATAATAATGGTGATTTCGACGTCGTTGCGACTATCACCCCAGAGCTAAAAAGCCAGTATTTAATGATCCTAAAACTCGATGGCACCCCCGTCGGTCAACCGCAAATTGGCGGTACCTTCAAACTCAAAAACATCGACCGGGGTGAACATACCTTAGTCGTTGACGCTTTGACTCAAAACGGCAAAGTCTTTGCATCAAGTTCACCAAGAAAGATATTTCTTCATCAAGCAGCTAAGCGTTAATGCCACTCATTGCATAGATAAAGTTAGTATAAAAACTTTAAATACATAGAGTTAGATTAATCGCCCCAGACTAAACCGTTTGATGAAGACAAGTTGCAGCTTGCACCAGATTGGTGCACCATAGTGGTGCAACCCTATTTCTAGGAACGGTCGATGGATAAAGAGACACTGCTCAATCATTTAGTTACCGCGGTACTTGTCATAGATAAGGATCTTAAGCCTTGTTATGCCAACGCAGCAGCAGAGCAATTATTAGGTGTTGGCAGCCATAGACTCGTAGAACAAGCTTTGCCTGAGCATTATCAAATCCTCGGTGTCGAAGCCCAGTTATTGAGGGATGCGGTAACAGCTGGCCAAGGTTTAACGGTCAATACGGCGGCCCTAGTCATGCTCGATGGTCAGCACCATACCGTTGATTTAACCCTTATTCCACTCGATGATGAGGCTGAACTCAGCCTGCTCGAACTGCGCCAAGTCGATCAACAAAGACGCATTCATCAGCAGCTGAGCCAAGATGCACAGCAACAAGCGGCGCAGTTTCTGGTGCGCAACTTAGCCCATGAAATCAAAAATCCTTTAGGCGGTCTTCGCGGTGCGGCGCAATTGTTATCGCGGGAGTTGGATGATCCGGCGCTGAAGGAATTCACTACCCTCATCATAGAGCAGGCCGATCGACTGCGTAATTTAGTGGATCGCCTGCTCGGCCCCCAAAGGCCGACGCAGCACAGTCTGCACAACATCCATCAAGTGGTACAGAAGGTCTATAAGCTAGTTGAAATGGCGCTACCCGCTAACATTCAGCTTAAACGGGATTACGATCCATCCATTCCCGATATCGAGATGGACCCAGACCAAATGCAGCAAGCCGTGCTCAACATTTTACAAAATGCGGTGCAGGCGCTTGAGCATACGGGCGGCGAGATTTTGCTCCGCACTCGCACTCAACACCAAGTCACCATAGGTTCACAGCGCCACAAGCTAGTGTTAACCCTATCGATAATCGACAACGGCCCCGGCATACCGCTTGAGCTGATGGACACATTATTTTATCCAATGGTGACAGGCCGTGAGCAAGGTTCAGGTTTAGGCCTCTCAATTGCCCATAATATTGCCCGTTTACACTCGGGCAGAATCGATTGCCTCTCCAGCGCTGGGCACACCGAATTCATCATTTCATTACCGATTTTAGGCGCTAAATAATTTCGACAGTACCTACCCATACCGTATGAGGAAGCAAGATGCGAATTAGTGAACAAGTGTGGATCCTCGACGATGACAGCTCGATACGTTGGGTACTCGAAAAGGCACTTCAAGGTGCCAAGCTCAGTACCGCCAGCTTTGCCGCCGCCGAATCCCTATGGCAGGCCTTAGAAATATCGCAACCGCACGTGATAGTGTCGGACATCCGTATGCCAGGCACGGACGGGTTAAGTCTGCTCGAACGATTGCAGGTGCATTACCCCCATATTCCCGTGATCATTATGACGGCGCACTCGGACTTAGACAGCGCCGTCAGTGCCTATCAAGCGGGCGCATTTGAGTATCTGCCTAAACCCTTCGACATCGATGAGGCGATCTCTCTGGTCGAGCGCGCACTCACCCATGCCACTGAACAGAGCCCCGCACCCGCGCAGGAAGCCCAAGTCAAAACACCCGAAATCATAGGTGAAGCGCCAGCGATGCAGGAAGTGTTTCGCGCCATAGGCAGGCTTTCACGCTCGTCGATCAGCGTGCTGATCAATGGCCAATCGGGGACTGGTAAAGAATTAGTGGCTGGCGCGTTACACAAACACAGCCCACGTAAAGATAAGCCGTTTATCGCGCTGAACATGGCTGCGATCCCTAAGGATTTGATCGAATCAGAGCTATTCGGCCACGAAAAAGGTGCCTTCACTGGCGCAGCCAATGTCCGCCAAGGTCGCTTCGAACAAGCGAACGGCGGCACGCTCTTTTTAGATGAAATCGGCGATATGCCGCTAGATGTACAAACACGGTTACTCAGAGTACTTGCCGATGGCCAGTTCTACCGCGTCGGTGGTCATAATGCGGTGCAAGTGGATGTGCGTATTATAGCGGCGACTCACCAAGATCTTGAATTATTAGTGCAAAAAGGCGGCTTTAGGGAAGACTTATTCCATCGCCTCAACGTGATCCGCGTGCACTTACCGCCACTGTCACAAAGACGGGAAGACATTCCCCAACTCGCCACCCATTTCCTCGCCTCGGCAGCGAAGGAAATTGGCGTGGAAACTAAGATCATGACCAAGGAAACCGCGGTAAAACTCTCCCAATTACCTTGGCCCGGTAATGTCAGACAACTCGAAAACACCTGCCGCTGGTTAACCGTTATGGCATCGGGGCAAGAAATTTTACCCCAAGATTTACCGCCAGAATTACTGAAAGATCCTGTGAGTGTCACCCACACGGCGAAAGGCAGCCAAGATTGGCAATCGGCACTGACTGAGTGGATAGATCAAAAACTCTCGGAAGGAAACAGCGATCTATTAACTGAGGTACAACCCGCTTTCGAACGCATACTACTAGAAACTGCGCTGCGCCATACTCAAGGCCATAAACAGGAAGCGGCGAAACGTTTGGGCTGGGGACGAAATACCTTAACGCGAAAACTCAAAGAGCTGTCGATGGAGTAAACTAGCGTAATGGAGTTGCCTTTGGCAACTCCTAGTATCAAACATATTAAGTAATAACTTGCAGCATTACTCGCAGTAAATTGATTATGCCCAAATAAATAACACGCACGATACTTCTACGCTTGCGGCCCACCAAACATTCTTCAATCACAATGTTGCCTGTTTCAGCACAACGCAAACGCGCACGCCAAAAAAAGGGAAAAGGCAAAACTCTCAGCTGATATTGCCTATCCTCATGATTAAGCTTGATATGTCTTGGAAGATAAAAAAGAGGTCGTTTATACCATTGTATTGGCTGCATCTTTTTTATCTCTAATTGCACATCTCCCTGACAAACCAACGGGCTTTCGTCTTGCTGTAATACCAATTCAAAGCAAGTCGATAAGCGATGGTAACGGCAAATGAGCTGAGTACTCTCACTTAATCGATGGCTTTGCTTCTCTATCCATAACGCCATATCCCTACTCCTAAGCGATTAATATCGCTTTATCATCCTTGAATTAGACCATCAAGCGGCTTTTAGCTTACCGGATCTTGGTGAATAATCACCTCGGCATCTTCGAAGGCAGCTTTGACTCTTATTCCTGTCGTATCGGCAATACTGTGGGCTTCATTCAAACTCAAATTGCCATCAAGCTCTAAATGAAATTGGATAAAAACGGTTTTGCCAGCCTGACGAGTGCGTAAATCATGCAGCCCTTGCACCCGTGGATCTTCCATCGCGATTTGCGTGATTTGCTGGCGAGTTTCTTCGTCTAACTCTCGGTCTAACAAGGCTTGAATTGAGCGATAACCTAAGCCAAAGGCTTGATGACCAATATAGAATGCAATCATTACTGCAAACAGTCCGTCAGCCCACCACCAACCATATTGGGATAGGACGAGTGCTAGCAATACCGCACCATTAAGGAATAAATCTGATTTATAGTGTAGCGAATCAGCCTCAACCACAGTACTTTTTGTTGCCGCCAATGCGCGTTTCTGCAACATGACCAAGGCTAACGTCATCACAATCGCTATGACAGAAACCACCACACCTATGGTGGCATTTTCAACCGGAACAGGTGTTAATAGACGCTCGCCACCATAGAAAAGTAATAAAAATGCGGAGCCCATAATAAAGGCGGATTGCGCTAGAGACGCTAACGGCTCAGCCTTACCATGGCCATATCTGTGGTCATGATCAGGCGGCACAAGCGCGTAACGAATGGCAATAAAATTGATAATAGAAGCGAGAGCATCAGCAAAGGAATCCGTCAAAGATGCCAACATACTGGCAGAGCCGGAATAAAGCCAAGCGAACAGCTTGATAAGAATAAGGATCAAAGCGGTAGCCACGGAAGCGCGGCTAGCCAGTTTGACCCAAAAATCGTATTGGGAAGTCTGAGTCATAAGGGATCTATCTTGGGAAGCTATGACCCTATTGTATATCAGCTAAGACGCTTAACCGCGAGGTTCTTTACCAGCTTGTGCTTCAAATCGCGCTTTAAACTTAGCTTGCTGCTCTGGTGTCAACAGATTGTAGATTTGATTATGCAGCTTCATACGTTCAATGGCTTGAGCTTGACGCTGTTCTTGCTGCGCGCTCATCAGTGCCTTGGCTTGCACTTCATCAAAATTAGGGGCCGTCATCAAGGCCTGCATTTCAGTGCGATGGGCCAAACGCTGCTCTTTCGTTGGGCGGCTATCGGCACGCGCGGCTTTCTGATCGGCAAACAGCTTTTTGATATCAGCTTTTTGGGCATCGGTTAAATCTAGCCCTTCAAACATACGATGCATGCCACGCTTATCCATGTGTCGGCCGCCATGTTCCATACGGTCGCCTTTGTGGAATTCAGAACGGGAGAAATCACAGCCACCGTCTGTCGGTTCGGCATTGACTGTTGTCGCTAAAACCGCAGAACTCGCTAGAATGGCAAACAGGCTCGCTTTCAAAGGTGATAATGTTTTCATAGTGTTAACCTCAGTGGTTCAACTTTAATATGGCAAATAAAAGATACAGTGACGACCCTTTTAAGCCGAGTCACTTTCGACCCTTCCAGTCTAAACCCCTATATGTAAGTGAGGACGTTGCCTGAGTAAATCACTGTAAAGTTGCATCAATTCAAAAGGTGGCCGACATTCTGTCATTGATGCGCCTTGAATTGAATCACCCTAGACGCTCTGAAACTCTTATCCTGAGGCTGCTTGGGTATAACAGATTCTCTATTCTTTACTTTGGCTTACATTGCTACACAGCAATTGACATCAAAACAGGTATACTCAGCCAAAGCGCTAAAAGTGCCAGTATTACATGGGCGCATAAGGCCATATTACAGAGATTAAGGAACAATATGAGTCGGATATTATTAATCGATGACGATCTGGGTTTATCTGAGCTGCTAGGGCAACTGCTCGAGTTAGAAGGGTTTCAGTTAACCTTGGCTTACGATGGTAAACAGGGTTTAGATCTGGCACTAAATGCGGATTACGATCTAATCTTACTCGATGTCATGCTACCTAAATTGAACGGTTTTGAAGTCCTGCGTGCACTGCGTCAGCACAAGCAAACGCCAGTATTAATGCTGACCGCTCGCGGCGATGAAATCGATCGCGTAGTTGGGCTTGAAATCGGCGCCGATGATTATCTGCCAAAGCCGTTTAATGACAGAGAATTAATCGCCCGTATCCGCGCCATTATTCGTCGCTCGAACTTAACAACCCAAGAAATCCATGCCGCGCCAGCCCAAGAGTTTGGCGATCTGCGCTTAGATCCATCGCGCCAAGAAGCTTACTGTAATGAGCAATTAATCATACTCACAGGCACAGAATTCACTCTGCTGCACACCCTTGCGCTGCACGCGGGAGAGTTGATGAATAAGGAAGAGTTGAACGAGAAAGTACTCGGCAAAAAACTCATGCCCTTCGATCGCAGCTTAGACATGCATTTATCGAATCTACGTAAAAAACTCCCCGAGCGTAGCGATGGTCGGCCAAGGGTGAAAACCATCCGTGGCAAAGGTTATATTTGGCTCCCTTAATGGCGGTATCGACTGTGCCTAATCGTTTATTTATCAAATTATTGCTCGGATTCTGGCTCTGCAGCTCGCTGATCATTGCCTTGGTCGGTCTGTTGCCATTGCTGCAACAGAGTCACGACCGTGCGCCGCTGCCACCTCACCTTGAAAAAGTCCTATCGACTATAGCTAAGCGCATTCAAGAAAACCCCGCCTTACTGGAGTCCGATTTTCTTCGCCGCTGGGAAAGACATCGAGACATGGAAGGCAAGCCGCTACGGGTCTATCTTGTCAACAGCCAAGGTCAAGTAGTCAACACCCACAGAGTGAGTCGCGGTGTGCGCAGCTTTATGCTGATGGCAGATGAAGAAAAACAACCGATTAGCCATCAATTTAAAGATGAGTTGGTGTTTGGTCCCTATCAATTTAATCTGGGCGCTGAAACCTATTCACTCTACGGCCGCTTGCCGGATAACCATCCGCGGCCTTGGTTTTTCTTCTTCGCCGAAAATAAGTTATTAACTTTAAGCTTAGCAATTTTCCTATCGGGATTATTATGTGGCCTGCTCGCGTGGCATTTAGGTAAGGCATTAAATTCACTTAAAAAGAGTGCTAATGCCCTCGCAGAGGGTGACTTAAGTCATCGTGTCGATAAGTCCACTACACAGCGTAAAGATGAAATAGGCCAATTAGCTAAGGCCTTCAATAGCATGGCCGACTCCATCGAATCTATGATGAACAATCAACAGAGATTGATGGGCGATATTTCCCATGAGCTACGTACCCCGCTCACCCGTTTACAATTGTCGTTAGCCCTCGCCCGTAAAAAGGGCCAGCAAACGGCAGAAACGGATCGTATCGGCTATGAAGCCGAGCAACTCGAAAAGCTTATCAGTGAATTATTAGAGCTCTCGCGGGTCAAGCTCAGTACTAACGAAACCAAAGTACATTTAGGCTTGGCAGAATCCCTGAGCCAAGTTTTAGACGATGCAGAATTTGAAGCAGAACAGCAAGGTAAAAGCATTACTATCGATATCGATGAAGAAATTGAGTTAGCGCATTTTCCTAAATCACTTTCCCGCGCGATTGAAAATCTGCTGCGTAATGCAATTCGCTATGCCGCAAGCGACATTCAGTTACAGGCGAGTGCAACAGCTGATCAAGTAAAAATCACGATAAAAGACGATGGACCTGGCATAGATGCCGCCGAACTCGATGCCATTTTCAAACCCTTCTATCGCCCTGACTCAGCACGACAAAGAGAAAGCGGTGGCTGGGGACTTGGGCTGGCAATCACTGAAGCTGCGATTACCGCCCACAAAGGTAAGATTAAAGCCGAGAACCGTATACCAACGGGCCTTAAAGTGACGATTACACTGCCGAAATAGCCGATATGAAGAACAAGTACAGGAGGCTGAACTAATTAGTCGTAATTGGCAACACCTCAGTGTTGCCATTGTGTTAAAACGTAGAAAACGAGATTATAGCTTAACTAATACACGTCCGGTAACTTGACCTTGGATAATTTTATTCGCGAAATCAGGCACCTCTGCCAATGATATCTGCTGGCAAGCTTGCTGATAAAAATGTGCAGGCAGTGCTTTAATCACAGCTTCCCACGCCGCTTTTCGTTTCTCGAATGGACAAGAAACGGAGTCAATTCCCAGTAGGCTCACACCCCGTAAAATAAACGGCATAACGGTTGTTGGTAATGCAAAACCTCCCGCTAAACCACAGATAGCGGCGGCGCCACCGTACTGCATTTGCGCTAATGCTTTGGCAAGGATCTTGTTGCCAACGGTATCGACCACACCCGCCCAGAGCTGCGCCTCAAGCGGCTTAGCATCTTGTTCAAGCTCACTGCGATCAATCACTTCTGCAGCACCAAGCTCCTTCAATAAAGGCGCATTCTGTTCAACTCGACCACTGCAGGCGACCACACGATAGCCAGCATTGGCGAGCAAAGTTACCGCCACAGAACCCACACCACCACTGGCACCTGTGACAAGAATATCCCCACTTTGCGGTGTTATCCCAGCCTGTTGCAGCGCTTGCACGCACAACATAGCCGTAAGCCCAGCCGTGCCTATCATCATGGATTTAGCGGCATCACAACCTTGCGGCATGGGCACCAGCCAGTCGGCTTTAACTCGCGCTTTTTGCGCCATACCACCCCAGTGGTTTTCGCCCACGCCCCAGCCCGTCAAAATCACCTGATCGCCAACTTGGTATCTTGCATCCGTCGATTCGCGCACCACGCCCGCAAAATCGATGCCTGGTACCATAGGAAACTGACGAATGATTTTGCCAGCACCCGTCACAGCTAAACCATCTTTATAATTCAGCGAGGAATAGGCGACATCAACCAAGACTTCCCCTTCTGGCAAATCAGCTTCTGTGATTTGTGAAACTTGAGCAAACGTACGTTTATCTTCTTGCGTCAGTAGTAAAGCATCAAACATAAATCGCTCTCCGAAGGCCAAACCGTATTAAACGATATTCAAAAAGTTACCATAAAAGGCATAGACATCATTAACAAGCAGACTTATTGCTAATAGTAAATGCTGAGATCTAAACAGATTAAAGATAATGACCAAAAGTGATCAAGCGCAAGAGATGGCAAGATCTAGCGTCTTTATTGCTTTAAACTCGCCTGCTGTAAAGCGCCGCTTTGACCCCAGTAGCGGGCAAACTCAGTCAAGGTCATTCCGGCATTATTCGTTAGGTTCGCATCGCATTCTTTCGCGTATAGCCGCTTTACGATAGTGAATTCGGCCTTAATCACTGCGCCCATCATTGCCGTATTACCACGCTTATCTTGCAAACAAGCATTAGCACCATGCTCAAGCAATAAATCCGTTGCAGCCTCTTGGCCGTTATAGGCCGCCATCATTAGCGCGGTATAGGTTTGACTATTTCTCTGGTCAATAGGGAAGCCCGCATCGAGAAAATGCTCAAGCACAGTGATATCGCCGGTACGCGCTGCAGCAAAAAAGTAGTCCACCAGCAATTGTACTTGTGCGGTATCGGGCTCGTCCGTTTGACTGACAGTTGCGGGTGTAACCAATGGCGCTTGAAGCGAACCCGCCCCCATTGCCACCGACATACTCAGGGCCACAATAATCAATAATAAGATAGCAATAGTGTGTTTCATCAATGGCTCCCAGCACAGCTAAAATAGAGATTTAAACAATGAGACGTGACGAAATGCCCGCAAGACGCCCTCTTAAACTGGGCAGAAAAGAGCTTGTTTACGTCTTGCGGGACTTACTAGGTTCGGACTGTTAACGCGCAAATCTCTGCGACCCAAACAGTCCTAAAAATAACAAAATCAGATTGAACGCTGTTTAACGTCGGCCAGATCACCCTTTACGACCTTGGTTAAACGCTCACCAAACTCTGGGTCTGCACGATAAAAGTGACTGAGCATCTGATGCTTCACATTGGTATCGTTCACTTTGCCTAAGTCACCGGCCAAGTTAGTGATCAGATCTGCTCTATCTTGCTTGCTCAAGCTGCGATAAAAGACGCCCGCTTGGCTAAAGTTATCCTGCTTGCTAATAGCCGTTTGTTGCACAGTCCCCGTCAGCGCAGTTGTTACCGCACGATAACGATTATCTTCGGCCAAGGCTAAATGTACGCTCGGTTGGTAGTTCACATCGGACTGGGTATGCCCCATATTGCCCGCACCTTCTTGGTTGTGGTTTGCCACCGCCACTAAGGGTTTATTAATCGGCAATTGCGACAAATTCGTGCCGAGTCGATACAGCTGAGTATCGGCGTAGGAGAACATACGACCTTGCAATAATCTGTCTTCCGAAGGCTCAATCCCAGGGATCAAATTCGATGGCGCAAATGCCGCTTGCTCAGTTTCTTGGAAGAAGTTTGCTGGCATGCGATTAAGCGTCATAGTACCGACTTTTTGTTCAGGCACATTTGGCCATACTTTAGTGGCATCTAACGGGTTGTAATCAAACTTATTCAGCTCACTTGGGTCGAGTAATTGGACGTATAAATCCCATTTTGGGAAATTACCTTTATTGATCTCGCCATAGAGATCATCGGTCAAATGATTAAAGTTTTGACCTTGTACCTTAACCACTTCATCAGGGCGTAACCCTTTTACACCTTGCTGACTCTTCCAGTGAAACTTAACGTATTTCACTTGCTTGTCTTGGTTAATAAACTTGTAAGCATGCACGCCCCAACCGTCCATTTCTCGATAACTGGCAGGTACACCTAAGTTACTGTAAACCTGAGTCAACATATGGGTCGAGCCCGCTTCGTGGCTAAAAAAATCGAAAAAACGATTCGGATCTTGCATATTGGTCACAGGCGATGGTTTAAGCGAATGCACCATGTCTGGAAACTTGATCGCATCGCGAATAAAGAATACGGGTAAGTTATTACCCACTAAGTCCCAGTTACCTTGGTCCGAATAAAATTTGGTCGCAAATCCACGGGGGTCGCGCAGCGTTTCTGGCGAACCTTTCGAGTGAATAACAGTAGAAAAACGCACAAACACAGGCGTGACTTTGCCTTTCTGTGCAAAGGGTGCTGCTTGAGTCAGATGATTAAAATCACCACTCGATACAAACTCACCGTGCACACCTGTGCCTCTGGCATGGACGACACGCTCAGGAATACGTTCACGGGCAAAGCGTTGTAGCTTCTGGATCAGCTGCACATCCTGTAATAACACACTGCCATTACTGCCCGCCGTCATCGAGTTCTGGTTGTCACCCACAGGGGCGCCATTGTCACGTGTCAGGGTATTTGTTGGTAAAGTTTGAGCCTGCACATTCAATGTCAGACCCATAGAAATAATTAAAAGGCTTTTAGTAAGATGCATAACAGTTCCTCTCTATGCATAACGCCAAGCTCTTTTCTGCCTGCCCGCAGTATAGTTCTGAATTTATAATTAAAAGAAAGGATCTTTATCGATTATATGAATCAATAAAACCTATTAGGCATGAATAAGCTACAACAAGACCTCATTTTACCTGACTCCGAAATCTGAGTTTATGGACTAAAATCTCACAGTTTTAGTCCATTGCGAGTTGGTTAGTCATGGGCGTGATAAGCGAGCTTTGCGTTGTTTATTACACTTACTGATAAGCGCCGCGAGCTAATATTAACCCTTAAGTCCCATCTGTTTTAATCGACGATACAAGGCATTACGGCTGATCCCCAAACGCTTGGCGCATTGGCTCACATTACCATCAGAGGCTTGGTATGCCTGTAGCACATTGCTATAAATCGCCTCGTGGAGAGAATCCGATTGAACCGCAGTGTTGCCACTCGTAACTTTGTCACTCACAACTTTGCCAGCCAGCAGATATGATGCAGAGTTTTGACCGGTTTTAACCTCTTCACCTAATGGCAGCTCTTCATTTAACCGCTGTGTGTTTAACGGATCCACTTTTAACGGCCCTGCCGCTAATTTTTGTGCAAGATAATCGGGTAAATGCTGCCAAGTTAGGGTGTCATCCCCTTCAGCCATCAAGCAAGCGACTTGCATAAGATTATCCAGCTCACGCAAATTGCCGGGCCAGTCGTGTTGCATCATCTGTCCTAACAGTTCAGGGCAAATCGCCTGCGGCGCAATGCGATGTTTACGATGTAATTTATGGATAATGCGCTCGATATCCTGCCGCTCACGCAGCGCAGGTAAGCGCACTTGTAGACCATTTAATCGATAGAATAAATCCTGCCGAAACAGCCCCTGAGCCACTTGTTGATCCAAATCCATATGGGTCGCGGCAATGATTTGAATATCAACTTTAAAACTTTGATTACTGCCAACGGGTACCACTTCGCGCTCCTGTAACACCCTAAGTAAACGACTCTGGGCTGCGAGCGGCATTTCGCCAATTTCATCTAAAAACAAAAAACCGCCGTGGGCTTGGCGAATTTTGCCGATAAATCCAGTGCGGTTCGCCCCAGTAAAAGCGCCCGCCTGATAACCAAAGAGTTCAGATTCGACTAACTCGGCAGGCAATGCCGCGCAGTTCACCGCCACTAAAGGCTCGCTGCGACGCGCGCTTTGGGCGTGGAGTTTTTTAACAAACTGCTCTTTACCGACACCGGTTTCACCGAGCACTAACAGCGGAATTTGCTTGGTGATCACCTTATTGGCATGTTGCCATGCGCGCTCAAGTTGAGGGTCGCGAAACCGCACGCCCAGTTGATTGAGCGATTTATTGCTAGTCGCTACCCGACTCTTGATGCTGGGAATATTTAAGGGCTGAGTCTGTAGATGCAAGTCTAAATGCTGATTAAAGCCACCCGCACGGCTCCAATTATCGCCTAAGTACTGCTCGACGGCATCGCCAACCTTGGCATGGCTAAGTAATTGTTTCGCCATGGGATTGCACCCCACAATGCGACCATCACTATCGGCAATCACTATGCCCTGCCAACCCGAATTCAACAGGTTTGGCTGCGCCGCTAAATCGATTCGATAACGGCTATCGGGCAAATGACACAAGAGTGCGGTTTCGACCTGCTGCGCCAAGCTCGACACTAACATCAGCGTCTGCTGAGTGTGTCTTTGCTGCTCGCTGGTGATATCTATCACCCCGAGCATCTCACCTTGGGGGGAAAATATCGGGCAGGCGGTGCAACTCATAAAACGATTCTGACGAATAAAATGCTGCTCACCCACTACAGATACGGCTTGCTTGGCGGTGAGCGCCGTCCCTATCGCATTGGTGCCTTTGTGCTGTTCGAGCCAATTCACCCCGATATCCAAAGCCACGTCCGCCAGTTTTGTGGAGTAGCGGCTCACGCCCCAGTGCCTAAGCACATAACCCTCGGCATCGGAGAGCAAGAGTCGGCTATTAGAATGCGCCATCAACTGATTGAACAAGGGCAAAGCATGGGATTGCACTAATGCAATGAGCATTTGATATTGCTCATGTTTCTGCTTTAGTTCGCTGGCGTCGAGCCTAAGCTCTTGGGGTAACTGAAATTCTGACAAGCCAGCGCCAATGCTGCGCTGCCACGAATCGGCCAACCACGCCTGTGTCGATGGTAAATGCGGTTTAACTGCCATAGCCGTGCTCCCCCGAGCTGTGTTCCGTTTCGGCACAGTTGCAGTGTGCCGTTCGATGACAAAGTAACCACAGGACACACCTCTCTCCCTGAGTGCCCACACTGTTTCAAATCTGCAAAATTAGCTTTTCATCATACTGTTAGCGCAACAAGTGTACAACTCTTGCCAGTTTGGCACTCTCCTTGCGATGCACCCTTAGTATGCAGGCCTTAGGTGTTGCATAAGAGAACACTAAGCCAATCAATAGGATTGGCTTAAAGCAAAACGAAAAATATATAAAAAGGCATCCATTAGAGATGCATCAACAAGACTCCCTTGCTGAAGCTCAGAGCGTAAAAAGCGCCAACGCCCAGCATGCCATCCACAAGAAGGAATGATTCTATGATTTATGCTCAACCCGGAACCGCAGGCGCAATCGTTAACTTCAAAGAAAAATACGCCAACTTCATCGGCGGTAAATGGGTCGCCCCAGTCAATGGCAAATACTTCGACAATCGCTCACCCGTGAATGGCCAAAACTTTTGCCAAATTCCGCGATCCGATGCACAAGATATTGAATTAGCGTTAGATGCCGCCCACGCAGCAAAAGAAGCATGGGGCAAAACTTCAGTCACCGAACGCTCAAACCTGTTACTGCGCATTGCCGATCGGGTCGAACAAAATCTCGAATATTTAGCCGTCGCCGAAACCTGGGAAAACGGTAAAGCGGTGCGTGAAACCTTAAACGCCGACTTGCCCTTATTTGTCGATCACTTCCGCTACTTTGCCGGTTGTATCCGCGCACAGGAAGGCAGCGCCGCTGATATCGACGGCAACACAGTCAGCTATCATTTCCCAGAACCTTTAGGCGTGGTCGGCCAGATCATTCCTTGGAACTTCCCGCTCTTGATGGCAGCATGGAAAATCGCTCCTGCGCTGGCGGCGGGTAACTGTGTGGTACTCAAGCCTGCGGAGCAAACGCCGGTATCGATTCTGGTATTACTCGAGCTGATTGAAGACCTATTACCCGCGGGCATTCTTAACGTAGTCAACGGCTTTGGCGCTGAGGCGGGACAAGCTCTGGCCACCAGCAAACGCATTGCTAAACTTGCGTTTACGGGCTCCACCGAAATTGGTTATCACATTTTAAAATGCGCCGCCGAATCCTTAATCCCATCAACCGTTGAGCTTGGCGGTAAGTCGCCGAACGTATTTTTTGCCGATGTGATGGACCATGAAGACGAATATTTAAATAAGGCCGTCGAAGGCATGTTACTGGCCTTCTTTAACCAAGGTGAAGTCTGTACCTGCCCATCTCGGGTGCTAGTCCAAGAATCGATTTTCGATCGCTTTATCGAGAAAGTGCTCGCCCGTGCGCAAACCATTAAGCAAGGTGATCCCTTAGATACCGACACTCAAGTTGGCGCTCAAGCCTCTAAAGAACAGTTCGATAAAATCTTAAGCTACTTAGCCATAGGTAAGGCTGAAGGTGCAGAAGTGCTACTGGGCGGCACACTTTGCCAACTCGATGGCGGCCAAAGCGAAGGTTATTACATCAGCCCGACGATTATGAAAGGCCACAATAAGATGCGTATCTTCCAAGAGGAGATCTTCGGCCCAGTGATTTCGGTCACCACCTTCAAAGATGAAGCCGAAGCCCTAGCGATCGCGAACGATACTGAGTACGGCTTAGGCGCTGGTGTGTGGACGCGAGACATGAACACGGCTCAACGTATGGGACGCGGCATTCAAGCGGGCCGCGTGTGGATTAACTGTTACCATGCCTATCCTGCCCATGCCGCCTTTGGCGGATACAAAAAATCCGGTATTGGCCGCGAAACCCATAAGATGATGCTCAACCACTATCAAAATACGAAGAATCTCTTGGTAAGTTACGATGTGAATCCACTGGGTTTCTTCTAAGGGACTTTGTTAGGAGATTTATCTAAGATACTTTCTATAAAGGACGTCTCTAACCTGCTACAGCAGTTGTTCTTAGCATTTGTTCTTAGCGGTTGCAGCTAAGCGTTGTTGAAGATGGTGCATTCGCAGTGATTGCTCTGTAAAAGTCACATAAATAAGAAAGGGCTATTCGCCCTTTCTTTATTTCTATCTCACATATAAATAAATCACATGCTTATAAAAAACCTAAAGAAACATACCGCCTGAAGCTTCGATACGTTGGGCATTAATCCAAGCGGCCGCAGGCGATAGCAAGGCACTAATCGCGCCGCCGATATCGTCCGGCAAGCCCACACGCCCTAACGCAGTTTGCTGCGCTAAAAACTGATTCATCTGTTCATTATCCCGTACAGCACCGCCGCCAAAATCTGTTTCAATCGCCCCAGGGGCAAGCACATTGACCCGAATACCCCGTGGGCCTAACTCCTTCGCCCAATACTTAGTCATAGTTTCGACCGCGCCCTTCATAGTGGCATACGCGCCAAATCCGGGAATCGCAAAACGCGTCAAGCCGGTGGAAATATTGACAATGCTTCCCCCACCCATCAGCTGCGGCAATAAGGTTTGAGTCAAAAAGAACGGTCCTTTGACGTGGATGTTCATCAAGGTATCGAACTGTTCGATACTGGTTTCCGCCATAGGCACATGAATCCCGATACCAGCATTGTTAATCAAATAGTTAAACGACTCCCGCTGCCAAGCCTGAGCTAATACAGTGCTAACTTGGGTGGCAAACTCGGCAAATGAGCCGCTATCGCTCACATCCAGTGGCAGTGCTACCGCTTTGCGTCCCAGCCATTCAATCTCGGCGACCACTTCAGCGGCCGCTGCGGTATTCGTTTGATAGGTCAGGATAATATCTATCCCCTGCGCCGCTAATTTCAGGGCAGTGTTTTTACCTAAACCGCGGCTAGCGCCAGTGATAAGTGCAATTGGAGTCGTGTTCATGGTCAGTCCTTATAATCGTCGCAGGAAGTGAAACCTAAGCCTTGAGGCCTAATTAACTGCACACAGCTTATTACTTGCAATTAACGAGATAAACACACTATAAATGCTAAGACTGTTAACCAATAAAGGACAATCACCGTGCAAGATAGACTGCAAGCCATGCAAATTTTTATGCGGGTCGCTGAATTACAAAGCTTTACCCAAGCAAGTGTCAGCTTAGGTCTATCGAAAACCCATGTATCGAATGTGGTGGCGCAGTTCGAAACATTTCTAGGCGCACGCTTGTTGCAACGCACCACGCGGACGGTACGCTTAACCCAAGATGGCCAGAGCTGTTACGAGCGCTGTAAAAGTTTACTGGCGGAATTTCAAGAATTAGAAAGCCTGTTCCAACTGCAAGCCGAGCAAGTGTCGGGACGGCTCAGAGTCGATATGTCGACAGGCATTGCCCGCAACTTAGTGATCCCTAAACTGGCTGAGTTTATTGAGCAATATCCGCATATCGAGCTTGAACTAAGCAGCACAGATCGTAAGGTGGATGTCATTGCCGAAGGGTTCGATTGTGTGATTAGGGTCGGCAGTGTGCAGCAAGAAGGATTAATAGCGAAAAAGCTGGGGCATTTTAAGATGCTGAACTGTGTCAGCCCAGCTTATATTGCCCAATACGGTAAACCCGAAAGCCTTGAAGATTTGACCCAACACAACCACAAACTCGTCCACTACGTAAGCCAATTAGGCGGCACTGACTCAGGCTTTGAATATCAAGATCCCCACACTCATCAAGGGAACCTTACTATCCAACTGCCTAAATTGATTACGGTAAATAATGCCGATGCCTATAGCTCAGCCTGCTTGGCGGGGTTGGGGATCATTCAAGTTCCCAGCATAGGGGTGGCTAAGTATTTACACACTGGCGAGTTGGTCGAGATCCTGCCAAATTACCCTGCGCCGCCCATGCCTGTAAGCTTGCTCTACCCACACAGGCGGCATTTATCTAAACGCCTGCAAGTCTTTATGGCATGGTTAAATCAGCAGATGACGCCATTTTTAGTCCCACATTAGTGACTTTTCGATGGCTGCTAAACGCTGATCCAATTCGGCCATAGCGGCGGCCGTTTGCGGATCGCTTTGGGGATCAACAACTTCAATCAGCTTAAGTTTCGGCCGAGTTGTTAACCAAGAGCTGCTCGCAGTAATGACTAAATCCAGCACAAACTGGCCGTAATAGTGCAGTCGCAAGCGGTTATCCGCCATGGGCCAGTGTGAGTGCAGTAAGAATGAATCATACATTTGCGCCAAAGATGTCGTCGCAATGAGCTTAAACGCTTCATCGAGCAGACTAAACTCGGTTGATTCTTCGAAGGGACAATCGAAAGCAGTGATGACCAAATACCCCGAGGTTTTATTGGGTAAAACGCAGCGATATTGGCCTTCAATCACTAAGCCAGCAATCGAGGTATGAGTATATTGGCCATTGAAATACAAAGGCATTTTCAGTGAATTAGGCTCAAGTCCATCAGTACGTGCTGTTAGCAGTGAAAACCCCGTTATCGGCTGCATCCCTTACCCCACTTATCTCGCCTACTTATCCGCGAACACACACATCACGCGGCACTTGCGGATTCAAATACTAGGACTGGCGGCTTTTCCAATAACAGCCCACTAAGATCAAGTAACCGACAAAATAAGCCACGAGATCGAGTGGGTCGAAATGGCTACCTATCACTATCCGCGCCAAGCGATTTCCACCCAAGCCTAACTTGTCGACTAAGCCCCAATACTGGCCAAACTCGATGGCAAAGGCAAACAGCAATACCGCAAGCGCCAGCCAAGGAGTTTGAAATAAGCGCTTAATGCCCTCGTCTTTACTATTGGCTACCGAATTGACTGCTAGAGGAACGACAGCCCGCACCATGCAAAACAGCAAGATCACCACCAATACATCGCCCACAAAACCACGAATAAAACCCGCAGGCGCATATAAGGCAATTAAGACTTCAGTCAAAAATAATAAAACCGCATAAATAAAAAAAGATTTACGACTCGGATTGCGGCTAATGAAAGCGCGAATAACGGCGGTAGACATAGATAAGTTAATCCCTTCACTCGGTTGAAGTGGCAGAATCTACCGTAATACCAAGAGGTTAACAAGCGAGCTTTCGTTGATATTTAAGGCTCGTCACCTAGGCAAGCGCGCCACTTAACGCCACCAATTCACTAAATGTTCGCCCCTCAAAATTTAAGCGAGGTTTAAGTTTGGGTTAAGTAGCCTACACCTAAACCCACTTAGGAGCGTCACACCATGTCATCAAACACACTGCAAACCATCAAAGTTTGGGACCTGTTAATCCGCATATTCCATTGGTCTCTCGTCGGCTTTTTCACCTTAGCCTACCTCACTGAAGGCGAAGACGAGTGGATGACCATCCACAGTTACGCAGGTTACAGCATCTTAATTTTACTGGTGTTTCGTCTACTGTGGGGCGTGATTGGTACCCACAATGCGCGCTTTAGCAACTTTATTACTCGCCCTAAAGAAGTGCTGGTGTACCTCAAAGGGCTCATCACAGGCAAAGCCAAAGACTACATAGGCCATAACCCCGCTGGAGCAATGATGATAGTGGCCTTGATTGCCAGCATCGCCATCACGGGATTCTCAGGCATAGCTCTATACGCCACCGACGGACACGGCCCATTAGCCACGAGCTTTTTCGCCACTTGGCCCGAAGGCGCCATAAAAGAAGTCCATGAATTCTTTGCCAACTTCACCGTGTTCCTTGTCGTCATCCATGTTGGCGGCGTCATCGTCAGCAGCCTGCTACACAAAGAAAACTTAGTCAGAGCCATGGTCACGGGCAAGAAACAACGCCCAGTGGAACAAAAAGATTAATCCATTAGCCATTTTGCTTAGCAACAAGACATCCAGCCCAAAAGGAATGCCCTATGAACAGATTCACCAGACACACGAATAAAAGTCGCCTTGCTATCGTCACAATTTCAACCTTGCTGCTGACTAGCCTTAGCGTTAGCGCCGCCAACAGTAAAGTGCAAAGCCTACCACTGAGCGCTGAGCGCATCGGCACGCAACTGCAACGCTATCAAGCCCAAGGCGCAGGACCCTTTACCGCAGCCGCAGGACAAAAGCTTTGGCTACAGGACATGGACGGTCGCAGCTGCGCCAGTTGCCATACCGCCAAAGTCACCGACATGGGGATGCACCAAAACACCCGTAAACCCATTGACCCTATGGCGCCGTCGATTACCGCAGATCGGTTAACCGACTCAGCCAAAATCGAGAAATGGTTTACCCGTAACTGTAACTGGACCTTTAAACGCGACTGCACGCCGCAGGAGAAAGGCGATGCCTTACTCTGGTTAAGCCTGCAATAACCGCCAAATTTCGACCTTATAGCTCATTCAATTAGATCAATTAATTTCAATACCTTCCACAGAAGGTAACGGCACAAAAAGGAAGATGTCATGACTAAACAAGCACACCCTATTAGCTGGTTCTTAGGTTCATCACTCACAGCTGCGGCATTAGCCATTGGCGTTATCGGTGTCAGCCTAACCTTAACCGGCACAGGCTATGCGGACGATGGCCGTGGGCTTAGCCGCGCCATTCCACAAAATGCGGAATATACGGCAGAATGTGGCAGCTGCCACATGGCTTACCCCGCGAACTTACTCCCCGCCGATAAGTGGCGCGCCATTACCGCAAATCTTGAGAATCACTTTGGTGACAACGCCAGTCTAGATCCTCAAGTCACTGCTAGAATTGAGGAATATCTGGTTCAACATGCGGCGCAAAATGGTAAGGTGATGAAAAACAGCACGCCACTGCTTGCAGGCGCTGGGCCGCAGAAGATCACAGAACTGGCATTTTTTATTCGCAAACACGATGAGATCCCAAGACGTATGGTGCAAGATAACCCCAAAGTCGGCTCATTCAGTCAATGCAGCAATTGTCACAACCTCGCAGAAAAGGGCATATTCGATGAAGATACCGTTAATATTCCTGGCTTTGGCCGTTGGGATGATTAGCAGCCCCAGCTGCGATGCCCATGACGATGATCTTTCAAACAAGGTGGTCGAGTGGGTTAAGGAGGGCAAGGTTTTGCCCTTCGACACCATAATGCAACGCTATGAATCACGGCTAAAGGGACGGTTACTCGATCTCGAAGTCGAGCAAAAACATGGAAGGATCATCTACGAGCTCGAAATCCTCCGTGACGATGGCATAGTGTATGAAATCAAGATTGACGCCAAAACTGGCGAGTGGCTAAAGGAAAAGGTCGACTGATGCGTTTGCTATTGATTGAAGATGATACCGATCTGGTCGCGCGCCTCATTCCCGCCCTTAACAAGGCGGGTTATACCGTCGAACACGCCGATAACGGTATTGATGGCGCCTTTTTAGGCGAAGAAGAAAACTTCGAAGCCGTGATCCTCGATCTCGGTTTACCCGGCAAACCCGGTCTACAAGTCCTCGGCCAATGGCGACAAAAAGGCTTAGCTATGCCAGTGCTGATCCTCACCGCTCGCGATGCGTGGCACGAACGGGTCGATGGCCTCAAGGCGGGTGCCGATGATTACCTCGGCAAGCCTTTTCACATCGAAGAACTACTCGCAAGGCTCGAAGTGTTGATCCGCCGCCACTTTGGCCGCGCCGATAATGTGTTGCAACATGCGGGCGTTTCCCTCGATGTCGACAAACAAGCCGTCACCAATGTCGACGGTGAAGTGATAGAGCTGACTAAGATTGAATATCGCCTACTGCATTATTTAATGGTCAATCCCAGCAAAATCGTCTCTAAGTCAGAGCTCAGTGAACGCATTTACGAAGAAGATCAAATCAAGGACAGCAATGTCATCGAAGTGTACGTCAACCGCCTGCGCCAACGCTTAGGCAAGGATTATATCGAAACCCGTCGCGGCCAAGGTTATCGACTCAAGGAGTAAAAGGCGTGTATTCACTCAAGGGTTATCTGACGCGCAATCTGCTGATCACGCTCACCTTTGCCATGGTGCTGTTACTGTATTTTCTGTACCAAGGTATCCAAATATTAACCCAAGACTTTGTTGCCTCGCGATTGCAACACGATGCCGACAGCCTGATCTCCGCCCTGAATAACCATCCCGATGGCACCTGGGCGCTCACCACCGACCGCTTGCCCAATGTGTACCACAGGGTTAATTCTGGGCATTATTTTGCAATTCAAATCGGCGAGCAAACCCTGCGCTCACGCTCCCTATTCGACCATAACGTGAACATGCCAAAACTGACCGCCGGTGAGCACCAGCAAGCCACTGAGTTTGTCGGCAAAGAACATTGGCTGATGTTCAGTCAGGCCGTAATCAAAGATGATCAGTTAGTGACACTGTGGGTGACAGAAGACATCAGCGAGCTCGAACAGACCCAAGTACAGTTTTTAGCCTTTGCCAGCGCGGCGGTGTTGCTCACGATTGTTATTCTATTAATGGCACAGTATCAATTACTTAAACGCGGCTTTAAACCCTTAGAGCAGATGCCCGAAGCCATCCGGCAGATGCGCACCCAAGGGCAAGAAATTAATCCAGACCAAATGCCGAGTGAAATCATCCCGCTGATTGAGGAGATAGATCGTTTAGTCAATCAATTGGGCCAACGAGTACAACGCTCCCGCAATGCCTTGGGTAACTTAGCCCACGAAATGAAACGTCCGCTACAAGGGCTGCAGTCCTACCTAGAAAGCCTTCCACCGGAACAGAGGAGTGAGGGCAGCAAGGTGCTCGCAAACCTGCACCACATCATTGAGAGAGAGCTTAAGCGCACTAAGATTGTCGGCCTGTCCACTCCGGGGCGTTATACCGTGCTCGATGACGATCTCGCGCCGCTGATTCAAGTGATGCAGCGTATCTACCCAGATCGCATTATTCATAGCCATTACGCGAGTGGCTTAGTGATGCCATTTGACAGGGATGACTTACTCGAACTCTTAGGCAATTTACTGGATAACGCCTGCAAACATAGCCGCAAGAAGATTGAGATCCGTATAGTGCATCAAACGGCTCCCACCGCAGGTTATGGGATCATAGTCAGTGATGATGGCGAAGGCGTCTCCGATGCCGCATTGTCGATTATCATCGAGCGCGGCATTCGACTAGATGAAAGCATCCAAGGCCATGGCTTAGGATTATCTATCTGCAAAGATATCATCGACAGTTATCAGGGCGAACTTAGCTTTAGCCACGCGAAACAAGGTGGACTCGAAGCCAGCGTATTTCTGCCGATCCCAAGTTAAGCGGTATACTCAGCCAAACCGTGCTTAATTAATCCTGCCGCCACATCATTCAGACCAGCGAACAGACTTAAGTATTCGTGCCACTATGTCGCACCATTAAGCCCTTTGCATAACACACGTCAGAGATTTATATGAAAGTTATCGACCTAAAATCGGCCCCGCAGCATATTCCACTGCTAGCACAATGGCATCATCAAGAATGGGCACATTTAAGTTCCGCGGACGCCACAGTCACCACACTCATTGAGCAGATGAGCGAGTACCTCTCTGACGCCGCTATTCCTAAGATGTTTATCTGTGAAGAAGCTAACCAAGTCATGGGCTCCTCCTCATTAACCGCAGCAGATATGGATACCCGAACCGACTTAAGCCCTTGGCTGGCGAATGTGTATGTTAATGCACATTATCGAAATAAAGGCTTAGGGAAATTATTAGTCAATGCCGTCGTTGATTATGCCAAAGCACTCGGATTACAAAAAATCTATTTGTTTACCGCAGACAAAGCAGACTTTTATCAGACACTTGGTTGGTCAAAGATTTCACGGGAAGATTATATGGGCGAGATGGTCACGATAATGGAATATGAATTTAAGAAGTGAATGCTTAAGGAGAGTGAGCTAGCCCCACGACGGGCGTCGTGAAGCTGTACATGCTGGCTAAATATCTAGATGTGATATCCAATACTTAGCGACAAGCCAAAGGCTTTAGTCAATTTCTATATCCACGCCGAAACGATTGGATAGTTGGCGTTGCTCGTGCAGAATTTCAATTCGGCGGCGAGTGTCTTGGGTCAACTTGTCTTTGAGGCGCAAACCACTAGTAATGGCGGCTTTTTTTGCTTTCGTGCTCTTTATCGGTAAATCAGTTGTCGTCGCATCCGTTGGACTCTCGACGGCTTGAGATTCGATAGACATAGCTAACTCCTTTAATTAGAACCTTAAATAGGCTCTTCCAGTAAATCCCTGCTCAAAACGAACAAACAGGTCATCTTTATAATGAGTCAATTCGCCATTCACTATTTAAGTAATAGATAATTTGGCGACTCATAAACTTACGGCCCATATCATTTACCTAAGCCAACAAAATTAAATCACATGCTAACAGGATAAAAATAATCGAGACGTAAGGTCGAAATGAAAAACTGAGTATTGATTGACTTCATCGGCGTAACAGAACCCTAACGAGCCCAAAATTTCCAGCGACAAAGCGGCATAACATAGGTAGAGAAAGAACAGGTAGTAATGCAGAAAGGTTGGTAAGCTCAAGCGGCAAAGCGCTGCTGCGCAACAATTAGGCTGCGCAACAGTACTACATCTAGCCTAGATTTACGACTTATATGGCATAGCGCCAAGGTAATCTTTCTTGCCAATTTCAACACCGTTGTGTCGCAAAATCGCGTAGGCTGTTGTTACATGGAAGTAAATGTTCGGAATCGCATGCTCAATGGCAAACTCATAACCCGTAAGATATTTTCCTTCCCAACGTGGTTGTGAGACATGGATCGTGGCCGCATTAGCAAAATCATCCGCTTTGAACGTCGCTAAGTAATCTAATACTGAGCTAATACGCGCTTGCAAATCAGCTAAAGTCGTTTCGCTATCATCGTGCTTTGGCACTGTATCTAAGTTATCGGTCAAACGTGCCACGCCAATTTTGGCAGTATCGCAGGCAATCTGAACTTGGCGAATAAGGTTAAATTGATCCGGCGCTAAACGTGAGTTTAATAGCACCGCCATATCGACTTTCTTGAGGTTTGCGAAGCATTCGCCCTTTTCAAGAATAACGCTTAAATTTTTCAGCATCTTGCTAAATTGTACAACCGTTAAATCATAAAGCATGGCATTGACCTCAGTGATGGACGCTACAAAACTGCAGCACTTAAGACTATCTTGGGGCAAATAACACAATTTCAATCATTCTTAGAATTTAAGTATTTGCTTAACAATAAACACATCAAAATAAGCCCT